>NZ_RZTO01000919.1:0-2242 GCF_003997225.1 Mesorhizobium sp. M2C.T.Ca.TU.002.02.1.1 | reverse complement strand
CGCCAGCAGACCGAGAGCGCCGGCAAGATCGCCGATTTCCTCGCCGGACGGCCGGAGATCGCCCGCCTCATCTATCCGGGCCGCGCCGATCATCCGCAGGCGGATGTCGTGAAGAAGCAGATGTCTGGCGGCTCGACGCTGATCTGCCTCGATGTCAAGGGCGGCAAGCAGGCGGCCTTCGCCTTCCAGAACGCGCTCGACATCGTGCTGATCTCCAACAATCTCGGCGACGCCAAGAGCCTGATCACCCATCCCGCAACCACGACGCACAAGAACCTGAGCGACGAGGCCCGCGCCGAACTCGGCATCGGGCCCGGCACGCTCAGGCTCTCCGTCGGTCTGGAGGACACCGACGATCTGTTGACCGACATCGAAGAGGCGCTGAAAGCGGCCAAATAGAAAGCCGCGACCCAAATTTCAGGCGAGCTCTTCCAGCTCGGTCATAGCCTTGGTGCGGATGGTCATGGCATTGCCGCGCCATTCGACGGCGCCGCCGAACCAGGCGCGTGCCCAGATGGCGGGCAGCATGACGTCGCGCACGATCATCGCGGTGACGCTGCGCGGGGACAGGTACCAGCCCTTGGCCAAGGCCAGCAGGCACTCGGGCAAGTAGGCGATCACCAGCACGCACAAGGCCGTTGTGGGCAGGCTGACGCCGGCGCCTGCCGCGGCAATCAGCGCCAGCAGCAGCGGCATCGCCGCGCCCGTCAGGATCTCCGGCGCGAAAAAGAGCGGGAACGTCACCCGGCGTAGCCGCGCCCAGCGCGTCTGCCGCGACCAGATCTCGGCGAAGCTGCGCTGGCCGAGCGGCTGCTCGAAAGGCGAGGCGACGAGATTGACGCGCAAGTCCAGGCTGTTGACCAGCTTGGTGGCGGCCGCGTCCTCGGCGATCTCGGCGGCCAAAGCCTGGATGCCGCCATTGGCGTCCAACATCGGCTTGTTCCACAGCATGCTCTTGCCCTGGGCGAAACCGAGGCCGAGCGCCTCGCCGGCATATTGCCAGCGCGCCTGCAGCGTGTTGAGGAAGGCGCACTCGACTTCGGCCCAAAAACCGTCCGGCCGCGAGCCGATCGGCGTCGAGCAGACGAGGCCTGTGTCCGGCCGCCATGCCGCCATCAGGTGCTGCACATAGTCCTTCGGCATCAACACGTTGGAATCGGCGAGGATCACCCAATCGTGCCGCGCTGCCCGCCAGCCCTTGACGCAATTGTTGAGCTTGGGATTGGCGCTGACGCGGTCGTCGCCGATCAGGAGCCGCGCCGGAACCTTGGGGTGGCGCACGATCGCCGCATCGATGAGCCTCACCACCGGGTCCTCGGCATGCGCGACGCAGAAGATCAGCTCATAGCCCGGCCAGTCGAGCGAGAAGGCGCGCTCCAGGGTCTCCTGCGTGAACGGCTCGACGCCGCGCGACGGCACGATGATCGAGACCGGCTGCGCGCCGTCAGGCGCCGCAATGACATGGCGCCGTTTCAGCCGCGAGGAGGCGAGCAGGATGCTGGCGAGATTGGACAGAAGAAGGGCTGACGAAGCCAGGCCGGCTGCGATAGTCAGTTCCATCGAGATCCAGTCACTCTATCTCTTTGTTTTCACGCAATTCCGGACGGAAAACCGCTCACACTTTTCCTGGAATTGCTCTTAGCCGCAGCCAGCCATTTCATCAGTTACAGAGCGCCCGAGTCGCCCGCCACGGTTTGTGCACACCAACATTGTCATGTGTCACTTAAATGACATTGTTTTTCGGCACGTGCGCTACAAGGCTGGCAGGATGGTCGGCGCTGCGCGTTTAACAGCGAAGCGCGACGAATGTTCCGCGGCGGCAACCGGAGTGGCCCATGTATCGCGCAGTGACGCGCAACATCGAAGTGCTGGTCAGGCCCTTCTATCTGGAGGACCGCTCCGATCCGTCCGAGAACCGCTATGTCTGGGGCTATCAGGTGACGATCGACAACCGCTCCGACGAATTCGTGCAGCTTTTGTCGCGCTACTGGCACATCACCGACGGCCAGGGCCGGGTCGAGGAGGTGCGCGGCGCCGGCGTCGTCGGCGATCAGCCGGAACTCAATCCCGGCGACAGCTATCAATACACGTCAGGCTGCCCGCTCTCGACGCCGTCGGGCATCATGGTCGGCCACTACACGATGCGCAATGGCCGCGGCGAGACGTTCGATATCGCCATTCCCGCCTTCTCGCTCGACATGCCGGGGACGAAGAGGACGGTGAATTAGAGAAACTTGAGTTC
>NZ_RZTO01000918.1:0-2245 GCF_003997225.1 Mesorhizobium sp. M2C.T.Ca.TU.002.02.1.1 | reverse complement strand
GGCCGAGGACCAGGCGGGCCTGCTCGACGAATTGGCGACGAGCGGCGACGCCAACGCCGAGCTGCGCGATTTCTTCGTGCCCGCCAGGCGCGAGACCGAGCGGCAGGACCTCGAAGCGATCGCGCGCCATTTTTCGCAGGGCTCGCTCGCCGGCATCATCGACAGTCTGGAACGGGCAGGGGGCGAAGATGCTTTTGCCGCGAAGACGCTGGCGACGCTGAAGACCCGCTCGCCGACCAGCCTCAACGTCGCCTGGCGCCAGATCAGCGCAGGATCGACGCTGTCGATGGACGAATGCATGAAGATGGAGTTCCGCATCCTCAACCGCATGCTGGCCGGCCATGATTTCTACGAAGGCATCCGCGCCGCCATCATCGAGAAGGGGTCGAAGCCGCAATGGCGGCCGGCGCGCCTTGATGACGTCAGCGCCGCCGACATCGACGCCTATTTCGCGCCGCTCGGGGATAAGGAGCTCGCCTTGTGAGCGAGGTCACCTCCAGGCGCGTGGTGCTGCAACCCTCGACCACCGAGGTCATCTTCGCCTGGTTCCAGCGCGCCATCGCCGGCTACTGCCTCTTGTTCGGCATTCTCTACTGGATCCGCCTGATCGGCATCTATCCGGGCCAGTTGTGGCGCTTCGACCTGATGCCGGTGCACTGGCAGGTGGCGGCGGCGACGCTTGCCGTCTTCTTTCCCTTCGCCGCGGCGGGCCTTTGGATGCTGGCGTCCTGGGGACCGGTGATCTGGTTCATCTGCGCGGTGACGGAGACGGTGATGTATGCCGGCTTCCCCGATCTCTTCGGCCACCGGATGCTGATCGTGATCTCGCACGCATGCGTGGCCTTGCTCTACATCGTCTTTCGCGTCACCATCTGGTTGCAGAAGCGCCAGCTCCGCCAATAGGCCGGGGGTTGGTTTCCCGGGTCGATTTCGCGGCCCGTTTTCTCCCAAAATCCATTGGCTAAATCTTTAGGTTAATTGTTCTTGCTCGGGTGACCGATCATTAAGCGTCTTCCGAAACCTCTTACCGGTAAGCTCTTGTTAGCCCTGGCGTTTAAGTCGAATTTTATGAGTATTCGATAGTGTCGCGATCAAGGTGAAAAACAAAAAATCACCAAGGCGACAAACGAGAGGCAAAGACAATGATCAATTCGCGTCCGGCGGCGAAGACCGCAAACGTATCCGACGATCGCCGCGAGGCTATCCGTTCGCTGTACATGGAATCGCTGCAGCTGGTGGAGCGTCTGCACCGCCGTCTGCTTGACGTGATCAAGGACGAGTTCGACCGCAACGGCCGCTCCGACATCAACGCCATCCAGGCGCTGCTGCTCTTCAACATCGGCAATTCCGAGCTGACCGCCGGCGAGCTGCGCTCGCGCGGCTACTATCTCGGTTCGAACGTCTCCTACAATCTGAAGAAGCTGGTCGACCTCGGCTTCATCAACCACCAGCGCTCGCGCATCGACCGACGTTCGGTCCGCGTCTCGCTGACGCCGAAGGGCAACGAGGTGGCCGACGTCGTCGCCGGCCTCTACGAGCGCCATGTCGGCTCGATCGAGGCGGTCGGCGGCATCAACACCGACGAGTTCAAGCAGATGAACCGCGCGCTGCAGCGCCTCGACCGCTTCTGGAACGACACGATCGCGTATCGGATGTAAGCGCTTCGGAATGGGGACGGGAGAGCTGCGCCGAAGAAGCGCGACCCGTGGGGAAAGAATATGGGGCCGGTGCGAACGCGCCGGCCTTTCCTTCTGCGAAGGCGGCATCTACGGGAGTTTGGCCGTCGCTTCGCGCGCGTCGAAGCCTCCGCGCCTGGCGGAGGAGGGCGTAGACTTCACAAGGGTATCGCTGGCGTTGCTGCGATGCAAAAAAGCATCGCCGCCATTTCTTTCATCTTCCCGCCACTTGCAAATCGCGGGCCAAGGCCACGTTGCCGCCATAATCGCGGTGGATGCGGATTGCGGGTGATGCTGCGGGCCTGTGCCCTGCGCTCCTTGGAACCTGCGTGGCGGCAGCGCGTTTCTGGCAGCCGAGCGATGCGGGTCATGGTTGGCGAATTGTTAAGTTTGCGACCCCTAGAGTGCGGACAAGCCGCCCGGCAAGCGAATTGAGCGAGAGCGAACAGCTAAGAATGTCTGCCATGAGAACCAGCCGCCGTTTCTTCCTTACCGGAGCCTCCGCGCTCGCTGCTGCAGTGGTCGCCGGCCACGCCAGCGCCCAGGACGTGATCGGGGATATCTTGAAA
>NZ_RZTO01000917.1:0-2254 GCF_003997225.1 Mesorhizobium sp. M2C.T.Ca.TU.002.02.1.1 | reverse complement strand
CTTGCATGTCGGTCGGCTTGATGCCGGAGGTCGAGGAGCCGACGATGGCGTTGGCCGGCGCATGCGCGTCGATCTCGGCCAGCACCTTGTGCTTGAGGTCGAGCCGCTCCGGCACGCTTTCCTGGATGAAATCGGCATCGGCCACCGCCTCGGCGATGGTCTTGGCGAAGGTCAGTTTGCCTTCCTTGGGCAGGCCGCCGGGCAGCATCTGCTTGTAGGCCCGGCGCGCGCCCTTCATCACTTCGCCGACCTTGCGCGACGCTTCCGGATCCGGATCGAAGATCGACACGTCGATGCCGTTCAAGAGCAGCCGCGCCACCCAGCCGGCGCCGATGACGCCGCCACCGATGGCGGCCGCCTTGTTGATGATGCTCATGGTCAGGCTCCGGTTCTCGTCTTGGCTGTATCGGGGTTGGTGAGGGCCACGCGCTCGCCGGCGCGGATCACCGCCGGTTCGTAGGCCTTGCGGGCAAACACTTCGAGCACAAAGGGTCGGAAGAATTCGATCGGCAGCGTCTCGTAGTCGGGGTCGAAGCTCGACTGGTCCCAGCGCTCGCAGAACTGGTCGCAATCGTCGAAATAGGCATGCCCGGCGAAACGGTCGCGGGCATGCCGGTTGCCGCCCAGATGATGCGCGTAATAGAGGCGCTGGAAATCGCCGTGCTTTTCCACCACCCAGGTGCATTGCTCGCGCACGAAGGGTTTCAGGATCGTCGCGGCATATTCGTCATGATTGTAGGGCGCGTAGATGTCGCCGATGTCGTGCAGCAGCGCCGAGACGATCCAGTCGGTGTCTGCGCCGTCCTTCCAGGCGCGTGTCGCCGCCTGCAGCGAATGGCCAAGCCGGGTGATCTTGTAGCCGGAGAGCCCTTCATCCAGCTGCACGAGCGCGTCGAGCAGCCGGTCGCCGGTTCTGGCGGCATAGTCGATCTCATGGGCGGTCAGGAATTCGTAGTCTTCCCTATCGCCATCCTTCATCGCGGTGAATTTGACGGTATCAGCCATGACCAAAACCCGTCTTACGCCGCGGCTGCGATCGGCGCCCGCTTGGTGAGATTGAGCTTCTTGCGCACTTCCTCAGGCCCGAGGATCCGGGCGCCGAGATTGGTGACGATGCTTGCAGCGCGTTCGACGAGCTGCGCGTTGGTCGCCAGCACGCCTTTGTCGAGCCACAGATTGTCTTCCAGGCCGACGCGGACATTGCCGCCGGCAAGCACCGCAGCCGCGGCATAGGCCATCTGGTTGCGGCCGATCGAGAAGGCCGACCAGTTCCAGGTCGAGGGCACGTTGTTGACCATCGCCATGAAGGTGTTGAGGTCGTCAGGCGCGCCCCACGGCACGCCCATGCAGAGCTGCACCAGCGCATCCGGGTTGAGGACCTTCTCCTCGACCAGCTGCTTGGCGAACCACAGATGTCCGGTGTCGAAGGCCTCGATCTCCGGCTTCACGCCCAGCGCCGTCATCATGCCGCCCATGGCGCGCAGCATGCCGGGCGTGTTCGTCATCACATAGTCGGCCTCGGCGAAGTTCATCGTGCCGCAGTCCAGCGTGCAGATCTCCGGCAGGCATTGGCGCACATGTTCCATGCGGTTGGTGGCGCCGCCCATGTCGGTGCCTTTCTCGTTGAGCGGCAGCGGCGCCTCGGGCGAGCCGAACACCATGTCGCCGCCCATGCCCGCGGTGAGGTTCAGCACCACGTCCACGTTCGCCTCGCGGATGCGCTCGGTCACTTCGCGGTAGAGATGCACGTCGCGCCTGGGCTTGCCGGTCTCGGGGTCGCGCACATGGCAGTGGACGATCGCGGCGCCCGCCTTGGCGGCGTCGATCGCCGAATCGGCGATCTGCTTGGGCGAGCGCGGCACATGCGGGCTGCGGTCCTGCGTTCCGCCGGAGCCGGTCACGGCACAGGTAATGAAGACCTCGCGGTTCATCGCAAGCGGCATCGTCTTTCCTCCCAAATTCGATCAGCCATTGATGTCGACCAAAAAGCCGGAAACCGGCTTTGCTATGACGACATGCGCCGAAGCTGGCCAAGAATGACCGACTTGTCGGAAACTGTTTTGCGTTTTACGAAGCTCTCATGATCAAAAGCGAAAAGCCGACCATCTTTCGCTCCGAACGCGAAACGCTCAAGGTGACGTTCCTGGTGTTCTCGGGGTCGTCGATCATGTGCGTCGCCTCGGCCGTCGATCCGCTGCGCGCCGCCAACCGCATTTCGGGCGAGACGCTTTTCGATTTCAAGCTGGTTTCGGTC
>NZ_RZTO01000916.1:0-2267 GCF_003997225.1 Mesorhizobium sp. M2C.T.Ca.TU.002.02.1.1 | reverse complement strand
TTCCTGCACGGCGATGATGTTGTTGCCTGTCTCGGCATAGAGCTCGACCATGTCCTTCATGCAGCTCTTTTCCGACTGCATGATCATGTCCGGCAAAAGCAAGGCGAACGGCTCGTTGCCGACCAGCTCGCGGGCGCACCAGACGGCGTGGCCGAGGCCCATCGGCACCTGCTGGCGCGTGAAGCTCGTTTGTCCCGGCGCCGGCTGCAACCGCTGCAGGCGGGCCAACTGGTCGTCCTTGCCGCGCTGGGCGAGCGTGTCATAGAGCTCGAACTGGACGTCGAAATGGTCTTCGATGACCGCCTTGTTACGTCCGGTCACGAAAATGAAATGCTCGATGCCGGCCTCGCGCGCCTCGTCGACCACATACTGGATGACCGGCCGGTCGACGACGGTCAGCATCTCCTTCGGGATGGCCTTGGTGGCCGGGAGGAACCGCGTGCCGAGGCCGGCCACCGGGAAAACTGCCTTGCGAACGCGCTTCATGCTGACACCCCTGCGTTTGAGCCAATTATCCGCTCGGCGGCACGCTCCGCAATCCCCCCGAACATTTTCACGACGGAATCATTTTCACGCCGGAATGTTGGATTAACGGCAAGCGTTGAATGTGAGAGCTAAAGCCGCGATACCTCTTTTCGTTCCCGGCGGCACCTATGGTAAACTAAATACTAACCCGGTTCGGCGTTGAATGATCCTTCCTGATTTGACGAAGGAGGAAATAATGTCCGTTCGCAACACCGCGAGGCGCCTGACGGCACTGGTAACGGCCGCCGGCCTCACGCTGGCCTTGCTGATGCCGGCCGGTCCCGCTTTCGCCGATGCCGGGTTCCGCCAATGGGTCGCGGGCTTCCGCTCCACCGCGGTGGCGGGCGGTGTTTCGGGCGCTGTCTACGATCAATCCATGAGAGGCATCGAGCCCGATCCGGTCGTGCTGGAAAAGGCCCGCACCCAGCCGGAATTCACCGCGCCCGCCTGGGACTATTTCGACAACCGTGTGCATGACCAGGCGGTGGCCAACGGCCAGGCGATGGCGAGGAAATGGAAGCCGTGGCTCGACCGCATCGAGGCGCGGTTCGGTGTCGACCGCAACATCCTTTTGGCCATCTGGTCGATGGAATCGAATTATGGCGAGACGCTCAAGCGCGACGACATCATGCGCAACGTCATCCGTTCGCTGGCCACCCTTGCCTATGGCGATCCCAAGCGTTCGAAATATGCCCGCACCCAGTTGATCGCGGCGCTGAAGATCCTGCAGACCGGCGACATCGACGAGAGCCATCTGATGGGCTCCTGGGCCGGCGCGATGGGTCAGACCCAGTTCATTCCGACCAGCTATCAGCGCTATGCGGTCGACATGGACGGCAACGGCAGGCGCGACATCTGGAATTCGATCCCCGACGCGCTGGCGACCTCCGCCAACCTTTTGAAAAAGAATGGCTGGCAGGCGGGCAAGACCTGGGGCTATGAGGTAACCATACCCGCCGGCAAGCTGCCCGGCGGCGCAAAGACGATCGCGCAGTGGCAGGCGCTCGGCGTCGCCAGGGCCAATGGCAAGCCGTTCAGGAACCTGACCGACAAGGCGACGCTGAAAGTGCCGGACGGCCGGGGCGGCCCCGCCTTCCTGATGATCAGGAACTTCTCGGTCATCAAGGCCTACAACAATGCCGACAAATACGCTTTGGCCGTCGGCCTGCTCGCCGATGAGATCGCCGGCGGCACCGGCCTTGTGCAGGACTGGCAGCGGCCCTTCACCAAGCTCACCTTCGAGGAAAGGCAGGAACTGCAGAAGCGGCTTTCCGAGCACGGCTATTACGACGGCAAGTTCGACGGCAAGATCGGCGACGGCTCAAAGGCCGCCATCATGGCCTATCAGGCCAAGGTCGGCTTGACCCAGGATGGCTATCCGAGCCTGGAAGTGCTCAAATGGCTCCGCAAGCGGTAGCTGAGCCGCTCTAATGCATGTCGCCCAAAAGTGCGCAGCGGTTTTGGGGGAACGACATGCATCAAAACAAAGACTTAAAGCGCGTCGACTGAATCCATTTCAGCGCGACGCGCTTTAAGGCGCCAGGCATCCTTTCAAAGACGGCTAGGATGCTGTAGCGCTTCGGCTTGCGCATGACTTTCCCGCGTCTGCCTGGTCATGCGCCAAGGGATGGAGAGGGTGTTTGGTTTCGGTTGCGCGTATCAGGCAGAGCATTCGCCGGGCGCCCATCCTGATTCTAGCCCTTGCGGTGCTTGTCGTCACCGCCGCCGGCGCCTTCCACGCT
>NZ_RZTO01000915.1:0-2274 GCF_003997225.1 Mesorhizobium sp. M2C.T.Ca.TU.002.02.1.1 | reverse complement strand
CCAAGACCCGGCGTATCGAGCTCGGCACCGCCGTCATCGACATGCGTTACGAGAACCCGCTCTATATGGCCGAGGACGCGGGCGCTGCCGACCTCATCGCCGGCGGGCGCCTGCAGCTGGGAATCAGCCGCGGCTCGCCCGAGCAGGTGATCGATGGCTGGCGCTATTTCGGCTACGTGCCGGAAGAGGGCAAGACGGACGCCGACATGGCGCGCCGGCATTCGGAGATCTTCCTCGACCTGCTGCGCGGCGAAGGCTTCGCCCAGCCCAATCCGCGGCCGATGTTCCCCAACCCGCCCGGCCTGCTCAGGCTGGAGCCGTTCTCGGCGGGCTTGCGCGAACGCATCTGGTGGGGCGCGGCCACCGACGCCACCGCGGTGTGGGCGGCCAAGCTCGGCATGAACCTGCAGAGCTCGACGCTGAAATTCGATGAGACCGGCGAGCCGCTGCATGTCCAGCAGGCCAAGCAGATAAGGGCTTATCGCGCCGCCTGGAAGGAAGCCGGCCACACGCGGGAGCCGCGCGTCTCGGTCAGCCGCAGCATCTTCGCCATCGTCAACGACATGGACCGCGCCTATTTCGGCGGCAGCGAGGGCGAGGACCATTTCGGCTATATCGAGCCGGAGAAGCGCGCCGTGTTCGGCCGCACCTATGCCGCCGAGCCGGACAAGCTGGTCGAGCAGCTGAGGGAGGACGAGGCGATCGCCGAGGCCGACACGCTGCTGCTCACAGTGCCCAATCAGCTCGGCGTCGACTACAACGCCCATGTCATCGCGTCGATCCTGAAGCATGTCGCGCCGGCGCTGGGGTGGCGGTGACGGCGCCGGCTTCGGCGGAAGTCTTCACCTGGCATTGACGACCTGGTATTGACGCGGGGCAAATCCGCGCCTTACTTTGCCGCGTAATCGGTTGCGTAACCGATTACTGGCATCGAGGGAGGATAATGCGGGCGAGGCTCACCCGCCGTGGGCCGGTCGCCCGCATCGCGGCGGGAGCCGCGGACCGCAACTGCTCGGCGTCGATGATAATTCCGAAGCTATCGTGGGGGCCTTGTCACCATGCTCGCGGCCATCCTAGACGCATACGAGGAAAGGTTGTTGCGGAAGATTCCGGGTCGAAGAGACAGAGCATGATGTCGTCCCGCTTCACGCTTTTCGGCATCGTGCTTTCGGGATTGCCACGGGAAACGGGCCCATGACGACGATTGCGGATGTTGCGCGCCATGCGGGGGTGTCCGTCGCAACCGTCTCGCATGTGATGAACCATACGCGCCACGTCGAGCCGGAGACGGCCGAGCGCGTGCGCGCCGCGATCAGCGCGCTGCGCTACAGTCCGAACTCGGTGGCGCGAAGCCTCAGGCGCGGCGAGACCAAGACCATCGGCCTTTTGCTGCCCGACAATTCCAACCCGTTCTTCGCCAGCGTCGCGCGGCAGATCGAGGACGCCGGCTTCGTCTCCGGCTACACGGTGATCCTGTGCAACTCCGACGGCAATGCCGAGAAGGAGGAGCGCTATCTCTCGGTGCTGATGGCCAAGCAGATCGACGGGCTGATCTTCGCCGGCTCGTCCGACCACGCGCGGGTGTTCGCCCGCCTGCTGCCCAGCGTGCCGGCGGTGCTGCTCGACCGCGAGATCCAGTCGGTCAATGTCGATTCGGTGCTGGTCGACCATGAGCATGGCGGCTACCTCGCCGGCAAATACCTGGCCGGGCTTGGTCACCAAAAGATCGGCGTCATCGGCGGTCCGCGCGATTCCAGCTCCAGCCCCGCCCGCCTGCGCGGCTTTGCGCGGGCGCTCAACGAAGCCGGCATCGAGCTGCCGGCCTCGTCGATCGTCGATTCCGACTATCATTTCGCCGGCGGCCGCCTGGCGATGGAGCAGCTTATGGCGCAGGCGCCAGGCATCACGGCGCTGTTTGCCTGCAACGACCTGATGGCGATGGGCGCGCTGACGGTGCTGCGCTCGCGCGGCTTGCGGGTTCCCGACGACATCTCTATGGTCGGCTTCGACGATATCCCCTATGCCGTCACCACCTGGCCGCCGCTGACGACGATCGCGCAACCGGTGGAGAAGATCGGCACAAGGGCGGTGAGCCTGCTGCTCGAGAGGCTGGGCGAGCCGGCGGCCCCGTCCAGGCGCGAGGTGCTGGCGCCGGTGCTGGTCGAAAGGGAGAGCTGCGCGGCGCGGGGGTAGTGTCGGTAATCGTCGACGCCGGCGCTGGCCCCCTCTCCGTCTCGGCGCTGCGCGCCGATCCACCTCTCCCCCGCTTTGCGG
>NZ_RZTO01000914.1:0-2281 GCF_003997225.1 Mesorhizobium sp. M2C.T.Ca.TU.002.02.1.1 | reverse complement strand
CAGGCGCTGGTCAACATCCTCGGCGGCAAGGGCAACATCTTCCTCAGCCGCGGCGTTCCGGGCAACTCGGTGGACAAGCGCCACACCGACGGCGCCATGCACATCTTCAGCCAGTATCCCGGCATCAAGGTGGTCGCCGAATACTATTCCTACTGGGATGACCGCACCACGCAGCAGGAGACGGCCAAGGCGCTCGCCGCGCATCCGGACGTCGACGGCATCTGGGCCCAGGCCGGCGAATACGGCGCCATCCAGGCGCAGCTCGACAAGGGCAACAAGCTGGTGCCGATGACCGGCGAGAACTCCGATGGCTTCCGCCTCGGCCTGGCCGATCCGAAGATGCAGGGCATGGGCCTCAAGGGCGTCTCGGCCGGCTCGCCGCCCGCCACCTCCGGCTACGCCTTCAAGCTGATGATGGAGATACTGACCAAGAAGCGCGAGCTGAAGCCGATGAACATCGAGTACCCGCTGCCGTGGGTGCCTGCCGATCAGGTCAAGCCTTGCAAGGGCGATACCTTCGCCGACGGCTGCAACGTCTTCCCGACCGACAAGGTGCCGTCTTCCTTCGTCACCGAGGTCTTCAATCCCGAGCTTCTGCCGGAACTGTCGCTGCAGTCGGCGCTGGAAGGCAAGCCGACGCCCGGAGCGACCATCCAGCCGCTGCCGGCGGATGTGAAGCAGGCGCCCGACGCGCCCGGCATCAACTGCTCGTCCTGCAAGGCCCCGGCCGACGAATACAAGCTCACCAAGATCGAGCCGACGGTTAAGCCCTGACGATCAGCAATGCGACAGATGGACGGCATCCTGCCGTCCATCCCACCCAAGACAAGGATGAGAAAATGCCGACCTTTCTGAAGCGGGGCAGGGATCCCGAAGCCGTCGCCCAGGGCGACGCGGTTGTCCGCACGACCGTCGAGACGATCCTCGCCGATATCGAAAAACGGGGCGACGCCGCCGTCCGGGAACTGTCGGAGCGTTTCGACAAGTGGTCGCCGGCAAGCTTCCGGCTGAGCGACAGCGACATAGAAAAGGCCATCGCCAAGGTCTCGGCGAGGGATCTGGAGGACATTCGTTTCGCCCAGGCGCAGGTGCGCAATTTCGCCGAGAAGCAGCGCGCCTGCCTGCAGGATCTTGAGGTGGAAACGCTGCCGGGGGTCGTGCTTGGCCATAAGAACATCCCCGTCGAGACGGTCGGCTGCTACGTGCCGGGCGGCAAATATCCGATGGTTGCCTCCGCGCATATGAGCGTGGTCACCGCAAGGGTCGCCGGCGTGAAGAAGATCATCGCCTGCGCGCCGCCGTTCCAGGGCGGGCCGCATCCCGCCATCGTCGCCGCCATGCATATGGGCGGCGCCGACGAGATCTACGTTCTGGGCGGCATCCAGGCCGTCGGGGCCATGGCGCTCGGAACCGAGACCATCGGCCGCGTCGACATGCTTGTCGGCCCAGGCAACGCCTTCGTCGCCGAGGCCAAGCGCCAGCTCTACGGCCGCATCGGCATCGACCTGTTCGCCGGCCCGACGGAGACGCTGGTGATCGCCGACGACAGCGTCGACGGCGAGATTTGCGCGACCGACCTGCTCGGCCAGGCCGAGCACGGCCCGACGAGCCCGGCGGTGCTTCTGACCAATTCGGAAAAGCTCGCCCGCGACACCATGGCGGAGGTCGAGCGCCAGCTGAAGACCCTGCCAACGGCCGAAATCGCCGCCAAGGCCTGGGCCGACTATGGCGAGGTGATCGTGTGCGATTCCTACGAGGAGATGGTCACGGAAGCCGACCGGATCGCCTCCGAGCACGTGCAGGTGATGACGCGCGATCCGGACTACTTCCTGAACAACATGCGCAACTACGGCGCGCTGTTCCTGGGGCCGCGCACCAACGTCGCCTATGGCGACAAGGTCATCGGCACCAACCATACGCTGCCGACCAAGAAGGCGGCCCGCTACACCGGCGGTTTGTGGGTTGGCAAGTTCATCAAGACCTGCACCTATCAGCGCGTCTTGACCGACGAAGCGAGCGCCATGATCGGCGAATACTGTTCGCGCCTGTGTATCCTTGAAGGGTTCTACGGGCATGCCGAGCAGGCCAACATCCGGGTCCGCCGCTACGGAGGTCGCAACGAGGCCTAAGGCCGCGCGCCAACGGAGTTTTCATGTCGATCGTCGCCCGCAACAAGAACAGCAAGCCCCGCGTGACCGTGAAGGATCTGGCGCGCGATCTGGGCATGTCTGTTTCGACCGTCTCCAGGGCTTTTCACGCCGATGCCGTGATCGCCAAGGAC
>NZ_RZTO01000913.1:0-2284 GCF_003997225.1 Mesorhizobium sp. M2C.T.Ca.TU.002.02.1.1 | reverse complement strand
GAGTCCAAACAACGGCACGATGTGCTGAGCCAGCCAGCGGTCCCACACGCGCACGAAATCGCCCGGCAACCGGCGCGTCACGAAATCGCCGGCGGCGGGCATCTTGCCGTAGAAGCCGGGCAGGATCAGATCTGCGGCGGACATGTGAACTTCTTGAACATTTCGAGCGTGTAGGGGTTCTCGACGCTGGCCGCCTTGAGCTCGAAATCGGCCCACATCCCCTTGGTGCCGAGCCGCAGGCTGTAGACGTCGGTGAGCTTGGTCGCATTGAAGCGGCCGCCGCGCAGCATTCTGAGCCACGCCCAACTGCCGGTCTCGTTGAGCATCACCTCGGGCGAGCCGTCGACCGGCTGGAAGGCAAGCGATATCACGCCCGTGCCGTCCTTGCCGGGCCATGTCATCGGCTGCGGCCTCGTCGCGTTGTTGTAATAGACGAGGT
Organism: Mesorhizobium sp. M2C.T.Ca.TU.002.02.1.1; assembly: GCF_003997225.1. Lineage (NCBI taxonomy): Bacteria > Pseudomonadati > Pseudomonadota > Alphaproteobacteria > Hyphomicrobiales > Phyllobacteriaceae > Mesorhizobium > Mesorhizobium sp. M2C.T.Ca.TU.002.02.1.1. The sequence goes on along the minus strand of NZ_RZTO01000913.1, from coordinate 1,845 downwards.
TCTGACCATCGAGGTTGAGTGTCACCCGCGCCACGTTGGGCGACAGGTCCTTCGGCTCCAGGGTGAAATTCATCACCGGCCCGGTGCCGCCGGGGAACAGATCGTCGCGGATGTGGCGCGCCTGCTCGAAGGCCGCCAGCGCCGCCGGATCGAGACCGAAATCGGCGCGCCATTTCCAAGGCTCGCTGGCGGTGTCGACATAGTTGATCAGATGGTCGTTGGTGAAGGCATCGATCAGCCCGGTCGGTCCGAACAGGCGCTGGAAGTCGCGCACATTGACGTCGACCGCGCTGTCCGGGCTGAACGGATAGCGGTTGTTGAGTGCTGCCTGGCAGAAGGGCAGGATATCGGCGCGCCAGATGGCGTTGAGCTCGTTGGTGACGGCCTTCTGCGACAGGCCGCTGGTGTCGCCGGCAATGCCGCCCAGCCAGTCGTTGATCGGCGAAGGCAGAATCTGCGCTTGCCTGGCGACAGCGCCAGTCAGTTCGGCCAGCCCGCCCTGCTTCTTGATGGCGTCCTGCGGATCGGGATTAGCCGTGACGGTCTGCAGCACGTTGGACAGCGCCGTCAGCGCCACCACGGCGGCGTCGAGCGCCGGCGGCTGGCCGTCGACCTGCGCGATCGTGCCTTTGAGCGGCTTGAAATGCTCGGCCACCAGGCTGCCGGTCATGTCGACCTGATCGGCCGAGCCCGCGCGGGGCAGCAATTTCGCGCCCGTCTTCACCACCTTGCCCAATTTGCCGAGCTTGCTGAGCAGCTTCGAACCGGTCTTGGCGGCGCCGCTCTTGTCGTCAGCCGCCGCATCGTCCGAACGGGTCAGGTCGGTCTCCTGCACCACCGCGGTCAGCAGGCGCTTCAGCGCCGAGTCGGCGCTAGAAAGATCCTTGAGATTCTCGCTGGCGACGTTGAGGTCGGTCAGCGGCGCCAGCCGCATGTCGCGCAGGAAACTATCCCACTGCGAAATGTAGTCGTCGTAATAGAGCTTCAGGATGTCTTCCGACAGCGCCGAGACCGACGTCTCCGCATTCTCCGAACAGCCGCCCGCAAACACGGCGCGGTCGAGCGCCGCCTGGCCGGCGACGTCCTCGACGCGGTCGAGGATCGCGTCATGGAAGCCGGCATAGGTGTAGGGGCCCGGCACGCCGACGCGCAGCGTCTTGTCGGAGCGGCGCGCGAACACCTTGGCGCCGTTCGGCCCGGCAAAATTGGCCGGCACCCATTCCTTGACCGCCGCCACTTCCGGGTCAGCCAGAAGCTGCTTATAGGCGCGCTCCGGCAGCGAGATCGTGCACACCGTCTTCAGCGCCTCGGCGACCAGTTCCTTGTCCGGCGCAATGTAGCTGTCGTCGACAGCCATGCGGCGGATCGCGGCGAGCTGGTGCTCTTCGGCGTCGGCGGTGGGGAAGGGCGCGGCCGGCGCGAATTGCGGCAGGCTGTTCACCCACCAGTTCTGCACGAAGTCGGTGTCCATCTGCGACAGGCCGGTCATCATCCGATAGGTCTTGAGCGCGCCGAGCATGAAATCCGGATCGCGGATCTGCCGCCACATCGTGGCCTCCAGCAACGCGACCATATGCGGCTCCAGCACGTTGCGCAGCGCATGGTCGTAGGTGTCGGTCTGCGCGCGCACCAGCTCGGCCGAAGCGGTCGGGCCGAGCAGGTTGTGGATCGCGTCCGGCGGCGCGGTGCGGGCCGCCGCCACGGCATCCATCGCCGCCAGCGCCCCATCCATGGTCGGCTGCTCGACCGCGGCTGGCATGGCGGCGACGTCGGTCAGAGGCTGCTGCAGCGCTTCGAACTGGCCAGCCTGTTCGGTGATCGCGTTGCGGTTGTCGAGATAGGACC
>NZ_RZTO01000912.1:0-2284 GCF_003997225.1 Mesorhizobium sp. M2C.T.Ca.TU.002.02.1.1 | reverse complement strand
GATATGAAGCTTCCCATGTCCACTTCTTGCCGCGCATGAAAATTTGCTGTAGAGGTCATGGCAGGCCCAATTGGTCGAACCAGTTTCGCGGAAAAACGCTGGCAACGCCTTGGGGAGGAATCGTGCGGCCGCCTCATCGGAGGCGCCGCGGGGTGAAATGTGACAGGCGAATTCTGGGAAGGATAGACCATGCATCTTTCGACGCACAATTGGATGCGGGCGGAGCCGCTGGAGGTGACGCTCAAGCGCATCAAGAAATTCGGCTATGAATCGATCGAGATTTCCGGCGAGCCCGAGCAGTACAAGACCAAGGAGACGCGCGCGCTGTTGAAGGAGCATGGCATCCGCTGCTGGGGTTCGGTGACGCTGATGCTGGGTGAGCGCAACCTCGCCGCCAGGGACCAGGGACAGCGCGAGCGCTCCGTCCAATATGTGAAGGACGTGCTCACCATGGTGAGCGAGCTCGACGGCGAGATCATCACGCTGGTGCCCGCGACCGTCGGCAAGGTCGTGCCGGACGGCACCGAGGCGGAGGAATGGGGCTGGGTGGTCGACGCCACGCGCGAATGTTTCACCCATGCCAAGAAGGTCGGCGTCAGGATCGCCGTCGAGCCGCTCAACCGCTTCGAAACCTATCTCTTCAACCGCGGCGCCCAGGCGCTGGCGCTCGCCGACGCGGTGAGCCCCGAATGCGGCGTCTGCCTCGACGCCTACCACATCCACATGGAGGAATTTAACGTCTATGACGCGATCCGTCAGGTCGGCAAGCGCCTGTTCGACTTCCATGTCGCCGACAACAACCGCTTCGCCGCCGGCCTTGGCCAGATCGACTGGCCGAAGATCGTGCGCACACTGAAGGAAGTCGGCTATGACGGCGCGCTGACCAACGAATTCGTCGCGCCGGTCGACCGCACGCCGGCCGCGCCCTATCCGGAGATGGTCGAGCGCAATCCGGTCGACATCTCGCCCGAGCAGCTGAAATTCATCCAGGACCACGGCTCCAGCCTGCTCACGGAAAAATTCTACACCGACCAGATGCGCATAACCGCCGAAACGCTGCTGCAGCTGATCAAGTAGACCTCCGATTGAAATGTACCCCTTCCGCTCTTATCGGGCGGAGGGGCCGAAGGGAAAACATGCGCATCAAAAGCGTCCAGGCCTGGTGGGTTCGCATCCCGATCGAAGTCGCGAAGCAGCATCGCAGCGACTTCGGTCAGGTGACGACGTTCGACGCCGCCATTCTGCGCATCGAGACAGACGATGGCCTGGTCGGCTGGGGCGAGGGCAAGAACGCCGCCGGCAGCGCCGGCAGCTATGGCGCGCTCGTCCATATGCTCAACCACGAGATCGGCCCGCAGCTCGTCGGCCGCGACCCCGCCGACATCGGCATCATCTGGGAGATGCTCTACAACGGCGTGCGGCACGAGACGGCGGTACATGCCGGCCATGCCATGCCGCAGCTGGCGCGGCGCGGCATGAGCGTGGCGGCGATCAGCGCCGTCGACATCGCGCTCTGGGATATTCTCGGCAAGTCGCTCGGACAGCCCGTATGGCGGCTGCTCGGCGGCCGCAAGGTGGAGCGCATGCAGGCCTATGCCTCGGGCGGTTGGGCCTCCGCCGAGGCCATCGGCGAGCAGTTGCAATCCTACATCGCCAGGGGCGGCTTCAAGGCGCTGAAGATGCGCGTCGGCGCCATGGACGGCGCCCCGCATGTGTCGGCCGCGCGCGTGCGCGCCGCAAGGCAGGCGATCGGGCCGGATGTAGAGCTGATGGTCGATGCCCACGGCACCTACACCGTCGCCGAGGCCAAGCGCTTCATCAGGCTCACCGGCGATCTAGACCTCGCCTGGTTCGAGGAACCGGTGATCGCCGACGACAAGCCGGGCATGGCCGAGGTGCGCGCCTCGGGCTCGACGCCGATCGCGACGGGCGAAAGCGAGGCGACGCGCTACGCTTTCCGCGACCTGGCGGTGCTGAAATCGGCCGACATCTTCCAACCGGATCCGGCGTTTTGCGGCGGCATCAGCGAGGCGATGAAGATCGGCACCATCGCCAGCGCCTTCAACCTGCGCTTCGCGCCGCATCTTTGGGCGGGCGCGCCCTGCTTCTTTGCCGGGCTGCATGTGTGCGCCGCCTCGCCCGCCTCCTTCATCATCGAATATTCGCTCGGCGCCAATCCGATGATCCACGACCTTGTCGAGGAGACTGTCGAAGCAAAGGACGGTATGATAGCGATCCCTGAAAAGCCTGGATTGGGATTCACCATCTCCGAGCGATTCCTGGA
>NZ_RZTO01000911.1:0-2295 GCF_003997225.1 Mesorhizobium sp. M2C.T.Ca.TU.002.02.1.1 | reverse complement strand
GCCGGCTCCTTGTGGCCGATGTCGCGCAGTTCCAGCGCCTTCTCGCATTTGGCCATGTAGTCGCGCGTCATCGGCAGCGTGTCGTTCTTCTTGGCGATCTGGAACTGGAAGATCACCAGGTCCTGCCAGCGGAAGGCTGCCTCTGAGGCGGCAAGGTAGAACTCCCACATCCTGCAGAAGCGCTCGTCATAGATCGCCTTCGCCTTGTCGCGGTTGGCGGCGAAGCGCGCGCCCCAGTGCTTGAGCGTGTCGGCGTAGTGCAGCCGCAGGATTTCGATGTCGGTGACGACGAGGCCGGACTTCTCGATCGCCGGCATCACTTCGGAAAGCGCCGGGATGTAGCCGCCGGGGAAGATGTATTTGCGGATGAAGGCGCTGGTCGCCCACGGCACGCCGGAGCGGCCGATGGTGTGGAGCAGCATTACCCCGTCGGGTTTCAGCAGCGTCGCTGCCTTGTCGAAGAAGGTGCGGTAGTGATTGACGCCGACATGCTCGAACATGCCGACCGAGACGATGCGGTCGAAGCGCTCGTTGATGTGGCGGTAATCCTTGAGATCGAAATGCACGCGGTTCTGCAAGCCCTGCGCATGCGCGCGGTCGGTGGAGACTCCGTGCTGCTCGGTCGACAGCGTCACGCCCTGCACGTCGACGTCGAAGGCCTTGGCGAGATAGAGACCGAGGCCACCCCAGCCGGAGCCGATGTCGAGCACGGTCTGGCCGGCCTTGAGCCTCAGCTTGGCGGCGATGTGGCGCTTCTTGGCGAGCTGCGCTTCGTCCAGCGTCATGTCGGGCTGTTCGAAATAGGCGCAGGAATATTGCATGTCCTCATCGAGGAAGAGCTTGTAGAGCTCGCCGGACAGGTCGTAGTGGCGCTGCACGTTGCGGCGCGAGCGCGAGGCGGTGTTGATCTGCTGCAGCCGGCGGAAGGCATGGCGCAGGCCCTCGATTGCCTTCGACCAGGTCACGTCGATGCCGCTCGAGCCCATGTTCTGGAACGCGATGCGCATCAGCCCGAGAACGCCGCCCTCGAGCACATCGAGTTCGCCGTCCATGTAGGCTTCGGGCACCGCCAGCATCGGGTCGAAGGTGATGGCGCGCTCGGCATGCGACGTCTTGATGTGGATATGCACCGGTTCGCCGCTGCCGTCGCCGAACTTGTGCGTCGTGCCCTTCGGGCCGGTCACCTTGAGGTCGCCGACGCGCACCAGGCGCTCGAGAACGTGTTTCAACAGGATGTTCATGACCAAATGTCCCCTCAGTCGGATCACCCGGTAATCGGACTGGAATGCCGGATCGAAAGTGCCATGGCGCACCGTCCGCGTCCAATCGACGCGCCACGCTGTAATGTGCACAAGAAATAGGGTGTCGAAAAGTTCCTTTTGGCACAAAAAAGCCCGGGTCTGAGACCCGGGCGTTGGTCCAGAAATCCTGGACGTGTGCGAGCCGAAGCGATGCCTCGGGATCTGCGCCGGTCAGACCGGCGATCAGGCGTTCTCTTCGCCCTCGAATTCGGCGTTCGGATCGAAGAAATTCTCCGGCCGGGCGTTGTCGTTGATGTCGTCGCCATAGATGGCTTCGGCGGTCGTCAGCGTCTCGCCCTTGGCCTGACGCTCCGCTTCGTCGGCCGAGCGGGCGACGTTGAGCGTCACGGTGACCTCGACTTCCGGATGCAGCGCGATCGCCACATTGGAGAGGCCGATGGTCTTGATCGGCTGGTTGAGCTCGATCTGGTTGCGGCTGACGGTGAAGCCCTCGGCGGTGAGCAGTTCGGCGATGTCGCGGGTCGACACCGAGCCGTAGAGCTGGCCGGTCTCACCGGCCGAGCGCACGACGATGAAGCTCTTGCCGTCGAGCTTCTCGGCGACCTGCGAAGCTTCCGACTTACGCTCCAGGTTGCGGGCTTCGAGCTGGGCGCGCTGGCCTTCGAACTTCTTCTTGTTGGCTTCGTTGGCGCGCAGTGCCTTGCCCTGCGGCAGCAGGAAATTGCGGGCGAACCCGTCCTTGACCTTGACGGTCTCGCCCATCTGGCCGAGGCGGGAAATGCGCTCGAGGAGAATGACTTCCATGGTTTCGTTCCTTTCGGTTGGCGCCATCTGGGACGGCGTCGGATTCGTTGGAACAGGTCAGGAAGCAAAAAGGGCGTCGTCGCCGGTGTCGCTGTCCTGCCTGTCTCGGCAGTTAGAGGCTATTCGCCCCAACTCGGGATTTGACTTCAAACCGCCATGGCGCCCGTCGCCGCGGGGTGGAAGCGGGCGGCAAGCCGCCCGCCTTGAACTTCATCAGGCCTTAGCGGAC
>NZ_RZTO01000910.1:0-2296 GCF_003997225.1 Mesorhizobium sp. M2C.T.Ca.TU.002.02.1.1 | reverse complement strand
CCGCGTCGCCATCGACGTTTCACCCGTCACCGCCAGTGGCGGAGCAAGCGACGTCACGGTCGGTGCGACGACCGAAAACACCATCAAGACGGTTGCAGTCGCGGCCTCGGTCTCGGTCTCGGCCAGCAGCGGCACCGTGGCGCTTTCCGGTTCCGGCGCGGGCGCATCGGCCATCAACACCACGACCAACGAGGTTCTGGCTGAAATCGTCGGCTCGACAGTTGAAGCCGGACGCGCCGTATCGGTCACCTTGTCAGACCATTCGGTGATCGAGGCCAAGATTGTGGCGGCTGCCGTCGGCGTCTCGGCGTCCAGCGGCGTAAGCCTGTCCGGCGTGGTCGCGATAACCATCGCAACCAACAGTATCGGCGGCGTCTATGGCGCCACGATCTTCGATTCCGACGTCAATGCGTTGGCCGGCGGGGTGACGGTTTCGGCGACGGCCGACAACTCGATTGACGCGATCGCGGTCGCGGTCGCCATCTCGGTCGCCCTCGGCAGCAGTTTCGCCGGCTCTGTTGCTGTTGCAGGGGTCGTTGCGGAAAACATACTGACCAATTCTTTGACTGCCGGCATTGTCTCCGGCAGCAATATTGGCGCTCATGGTCTGGTCGGCGTCAGCGCCACCGACACATCGTCGATCAAGGCCACTCTCGTATCGGTTGCCGCATCAATTTCGGTCAGCGGCAGCGCCAGCGTCGCTTTCTCGATCTCGGCAACGGTCGCCAACAACCAGATCGGCTCGACCCTCAAGGCGACGATCGATGATTCCGCCGTCGATACGACGGGTGCGGTTTCCGTCGAAGCGCGGGCCGATACGCTGATCTCCGCCACGGCGGCGGCCGTCAGCGTCAGCGTGGCCGTCAGCGGCGGAGTGTCGATTTCCGGCGCCGGCTCGGGTGCCTACGCAGCCAACAGTACGACCAATTCTGTCGAAGCCTCCATCATCGGATCGTCGATCACGGCGGTGGGCGATGTCGATGTGCTGGCGACCGACATTTCGAGGATTTCGGCGACGCTTGTTTCAGCTGCGGTCGGCGTGTCCGGCGGCAGCGGGCTTGCCGTGTCCGTGTCCGTCGCGGTCACGCTGGCGGAAAACACGATCGATAGCGCCTTGCTGGCGACGATCGACGATTCCACCGTGGGCACTTCCGCCGGCGCGGTCACCGTTGCGGCGACCAATTACGACGACGCCCTTGCGCGAGGCATGGGCATTACGGCGACAGCTGTGGCTGCGGCCATTTCGGCCGGCGGCTCGGGCGGTGTGTCGGTTCAAGGCGCCGGCACCGGCGCGGTTGCCATCAACAGCATCGGCACCGGCACAGAAGCAAGCATCGTCGACAGCGCGGTCACTGCTCACGGCACGGTTTCGGTCGCGGCAACGGACGAGGCCAGGATCAAGGCCGTGCTCGTGGCGGCCTCTATCGGCGCAGGCGGCGCGGGCGCCGTTTCAGTCAACGTTGCGATCAGCGCCACGGTAGCCGAAAACACCATAGGCGGCGGCTTGCTGGCGACCATCGACGGCTCGACCGTCAACACGACGGATGGCGCAGTGACTGTCGACGCCATCGCGGACAGGACCATCGAAGCGCTCGGCGTGGCGGTGGGCGTCGCGGCGGGCGGCGCCGGGGCCGTTTCGGTCAATGTTGCCCTCAGCGCCGTTGTGGCGACCAACATCATTGCCGGCGCAACTGAAGCCAGCATCAAGGGCGGCAGCGATGTCGACGCCAACCACGCGTCCAACGGCTTCGTTCGGGTCAACGCGCTGGACACGTCCTCGATCGAGGCGACCCTGGCGTCGGCGTCGGTTACTGCCGGCGGAGCCGGAGCGGTGTCGGTCAACGTGGCCGGCGCATTCGTCTATGCCGACAACGCCTTGTCGGCGAGTACCGATTTCGACTGGAACGCCGACGGCGTCATCGATTTCCACGACATTCATGCGGGCCTGGCGGTGCTGACCGCATTGCACGACCTTCAGATCGGTAACGACGGCGTAATTGGCGATCAGCCCGGCCCTGACGGAGATCCCGATACTTTGGGGGATAACGTCCCCTCCGACGATCTGACCGTCGATCAAGCTATCGACGCCCTTGGCAATTTGAGCGTCTTTGCAGCCGGACAACCGAGCGCTGCCTACAAGACGGCGCTGAAGAGCCTGATCGGTTCGAGCTTCGACATTGATGGCGACGGCAACATCACCAATCGCGATCTGCTGCTCACTGGCAGCACGTCTGACGACGTCGTCATCGCGAATTCGATGGTCGCGTCAATTGAAACGTCGAGCGTTGATACAGCC
>NZ_RZTO01000090.1:0-12218 GCF_003997225.1 Mesorhizobium sp. M2C.T.Ca.TU.002.02.1.1 | reverse complement strand
GGTCAAGGCCGATGGGCCGGATGCGTTCCGTGCCGTGCTTTCGGAGGCGCGGCCGCTTGTCGATCTTTTGTGGATGCGCGAGACGGCCGGCGGTGTTTTCGACACGCCGGAGCGGCGCGCCGGGCTGGAAAAGACGGTGGGAGAACTCGCCAGCCGTATCCGCGACGAAAGCACACGCTATCAATATCAGCAGGAGATGCGTGAGCGGGTGCGGAGCTTCTTCGGCTCGCAACGCGCGGTGCGGCAGGGCCATGGCGGACGCTCCGACGGCCGGCCGGGCGAGCGCGGCAACGGGTCAGCGCCAGGCGGGGCATTTGGCCGGAGCGCTGCGGGAGGGCGCGCCGCGATCACCGAGAGCCTGGGCCGCTCGGCGCTGGTCAAGCGCGGCGGCGAAGGCATGTCGGTGCGGGAGGCGACGATCATCGTGGCGCTGGTCAACCATCCGGCGCTGATCGATGAGAATTTCGCGCATGTCGAATTCCTCGACCTCGCCAATTCGGATTTGCGCAAGCTCCATGCGGCTATTCTCGACGCCATGGCGCATGACGCGGCCGACGAGCGCGGCGCGGTCATCGCCACCATCGAGCGCGCCGGATGCGGCGGCATCTGGGAGCGAGCGGTGGAGCTGATCAAGCGCGCGCGGCAGTGGCCGGCGCTCGAGACCGCGGCGCTCGATGACGCCCGCGACGCCTTCAACCAGGCGATGCACTTGCAGCGTAGCGCCCGCACATTACATAGAGAGCTGAAACAGGCGCAGGCGGCGCTCGATGCAGACCCTTCGGACGAAAACTTTCGGCATCTCGTCGAGATTCAAGCGCAATTCAACGATGTGCAGGCAACGGAAGCGCTGATCGAAGGGTTCGGCGTGTCGTCGGGCAGGGTTGGCCGCGTTTAGGGCCCCAACACCACCCATTGGAAGTGAAGTGGAAATGCGCAGCGCGTCGAATCGACGCCTCTAAGTCGGGTAATTGATTCGCTTTTTTCATGCGAATCATGCCAGAGGCGCTTGACCTTCTGGCAGATTGGCGGAATCAGGACGATTCGAAACGTTAACCGTGCCCCGGCGTCGGCGGGAAATTTGAGCGATGTGAGGTACTGGTGATGGCTGGACAGGCAAAGTGCCTGCCCCAGATATCAGGGTTAATCTGGACTTAATGCATGTCGCTCAAAAGTGGAGACCCGGTTTTGGGACAACGACATGCACCAAAAAGAGATGATGCGGTTGGTGGGCCGGTAAGAAGCGTTCTGGTGCGAGCGCGTCCGGCATGACCGGTCCGGCAGTTTACGCGGCTTCGATATAAGGCCGCTTGGAGACGACAAAGAATGGCGACAAAGGAAAAGGAAGAGGTCGAGACCGAACGTGAAGGCGCCACCGATGGCCCTCTGCTCGACCTTTCCGACGATGCTGTCAAGAAGATGATCAAGGCCGCGAAGAAACGCGGCTATGTCACGCTCGACGAACTCAATGCGGTGCTGCCCTCGGAAGAGACGGATCCGGACCGCATCGAAGACATTAATGCGATGCTCAACGACATGGGCATCAATGTCGTCGAGGACGACGAGCAGGGTGAAGAGACCGAAGGCGAAGCGCCCGCCGACAGCGAAGAGGACGCCAACGAGCTCGCCGAGCAGACCGGCACCGCCGTCGCCGCCACGACCACCAAGAAAGAGCCGACCGACCGCACCGACGACCCGGTGCGCATGTATCTGCGCGAGATGGGTTCGGTCGAGCTTCTGTCGCGCGAGGGCGAAATCGCCATCGCCAAGCGCATCGAGGCCGGCCGCGAGACGATGATCGCGGGTCTGTGCGAAAGCCCGCTGACCTTCCAGGCCATCATCATCTGGCGCGACGAGCTCAACGAATCGAAGATCCTGCTGCGCGAGATCATCGACCTCGAGGCGACCTATGCCGGCCCCGAGGCCAAGCAGGCGCCTGTGGTCGAACGCGTCGAGGAAGCGGCCAAGCCCGAGGAGAAGCCGCGCGGCCGCGCGGCGGCGCGCGAGGAAGAAGACGACATCACCAATGTCGGCGGCGACACGCGCGGGCTGGAGGAAGAGGAAGACGACGAGGACGAGGCGAGCCTGTCGCTGGCCGCGATGGAAGCGGAACTGCGCCCGCAGGTGATGGAGACGCTCGACGTCATCGCCGACACCTACAAGAAGCTGCGCAAGCTGCAGGACCAGCAGGTCGAGAACCGCCTGGCCGCGGCCGGCACGCTCTCGCCCAGCCAGGACCGCCGTCTGAAGGAGCTGAAGGACCAGCTGATCAAGGCGGTGAAATCGCTGTCGCTCAACGCGGCGCGCATCGAGGCGCTGGTCGAGCAGCTCTACGACATCAACAAGCGCCTGGTGCAGAACGAGGGCAAGCTCTTGCGGCTGGCCGAAAGCTACGGCGTGCGCCGCGAGGAATTCCTCAAGGAGTATCAGGGCTCCGAGCTCGATCCGAACTGGACCCGCTCGATCGCGAATCTCACCTCGCGCGGCTGGAAGGAATTCACCAAGAACGAGAAGGACACGATCAAGGAGCTGCGCGCCGAGATCCAGAACCTCGCCACCGAAACGGCGATCTCGATCCTGGAATTCCGCAAGATCGTCAACCAGGTGCAGAAGGGCGAGCGCGAGGCCGCGATCGCCAAGAAGGAAATGGTCGAGGCGAACCTGCGCCTGGTCATCTCCATCGCCAAGAAATACACCAACCGCGGCCTGCAGTTCCTGGATCTCATCCAGGAAGGCAATATCGGCCTGATGAAGGCGGTCGATAAGTTCGAATACCGCCGCGGCTACAAGTTCTCGACCTACGCCACCTGGTGGATCCGGCAGGCCATCACCCGCTCGATCGCCGACCAGGCGCGCACCATCCGCATTCCGGTGCACATGATCGAGACGATCAACAAGATCGTGCGCACCTCGCGCCAGATGCTGCACGAGATCGGCCGCGAGCCGACGCCGGAGGAGCTGGCGGAAAAGCTCGCCATGCCGCTGGAAAAGGTGCGCAAGGTCCTGAAGATCGCCAAGGAGCCGATCTCCCTCGAAACGCCTGTCGGCGACGAGGAGGATTCGCATCTCGGCGACTTCATCGAGGACAAGATGGCGATCCTGCCGATCGACGCGGCGATCCAGGCCAACCTGCGCGAGACGACCACACGCGTGCTGGCCTCGCTCACCCCGCGCGAGGAACGCGTGCTCAGAATGCGCTTCGGCATCGGCATGAACACCGACCACACGCTGGAAGAGGTCGGCCAGCAGTTCTCGGTGACGCGCGAGCGTATCCGCCAGATCGAGGCCAAGGCGCTGCGCAAGCTCAAGCATCCGAGCCGTTCGCGCAAGCTGAGAAGCTTCCTCGACAGCTGAGCTAAGCGCCCATGGGAGAGACGGCGGCCAAATCTCCACGTCGTCTTCTCCCACGGGTATTTCTCTTCTGTCTGTTCGGCTTTGTGATCCACTTGTGGGTTTTGCTTGGGGCCTTGATTTTCGGCCATTCTTTTGTGCCGTCGCAAGCCTATGTTGGCAGCCACGATATGATCGCGAAATCGGTAGCCACACTGGTTGGCTGCCTGATGTTGTTTTTCTGCTGCCGCAAATTTGCTAAGGATTTCCAGAGCCCGGACTTATCCACCAAGACCTTCCTTGTTTCTGGCTTCGGTATTCTTGTCGTGCCTCTCATTTTTGGGGTTTTTGCCCGGGCAGTTGTTCTCACTGCATACCCGCTGTGGCTGGCGGCGGTGGTGGGCGGAGACACGCAACTAGAATTTTCCATCAGAGATACAACGGGGTCATCAATGCGCTGCCCGCGTATGGTCAATCTCGCGGATATGCCGATGATGACCGGCACTCTATGCGACGTCCCGGAAGCTGTTCGTAGGACGCTTTATCCGGGCATGAGGGTCTTGTTGACTGGACGCGGCACAGTAAACGGGCTTTTTGCGGCGAGAATTGACGTCGCTCCTAACGGGCCGGTTTTGCCCGGCGAGAGTTGGCTTCGCTGACGCTGCGTTTCCGGTCACCGCGCATGCCGCCTTGCCGGGTTTGCCCGACAGGAGGATAATTTCGGGGTCGGATGCATTTGTGGGCGACAAGCCGGATGCCCGCCCCGGCGCCGGTCGTAACGGCGCCGCGCTCCGTGGCCCCGGAGGGAGGTGTGCCATGACAACCTACATCGTGCTTATCAACTGGACCGAGCTGGGCGCCAGGAATGTGCGGGAGTCGCCGAAACGGCTCGATGCCGCCAAGAAGCTGCTGGGAGAAATGGGCGGCTCGTTCAAATCATTCTATTTGACCATGGGCGAATGCGACATGGTGGCCATCGTCGAAGCCCCGGACGATGCGGTGCTCGCCCGCTTCGCGCTGATGTTGTCGTCGGGCGGCAACGTCAAGACGCGGACGATGAAGGCGTTCCCGGAATTCGCCTATCGCGAGATCATCAGTTCGCTTGGGTAGGGCGGCTGAGGGATCGGCGCGGCTGTTGCGGAGCGCGATGCAGCGCCCGATAGTTGCGCCATGTCCGAGCCTTTGCTGACCGTCTGGTACAACACGCGCTGTCCGGTGTGCGACGCCGGCATCAACCGGCAGAAGCGGCGGCTCATCGAGGCGGTCAAATCGGGTCACGTCGAATTCCGCGACATCAATTTCGAACCCGAAGCGCTTTCTGCCTTCGGCGCCTCGCTCGAGGATATCCGCCGCCGGCTGCATGCGACCGATAGCGCAGGGCGGTTGCTGGTCGGCGCCGACGTGGCCGTTGCGGTGTGGCGGCTCACGCCGGGCGAGGGATGGCTGGCGTCCCTGTTCGGCAACCCTGTCACGCTGCCGCTGACGCGCTTTGCCTATGACCGTTTCGCGGACCTTCTCTACGCCTGGAACCGGCGCAAGGGTCACTGGTAGGCGGCCTCCACTTCCCAAATCACCGCGATGCCAGGGCCTTGGCGCGTTGTACGATACATCGTAAGATATATCTTGACTCCAGGCGAGGTGCGCCTTACTTACGATGTATCGTAAGATATAACTCAAGGAGTAATCCATGCACAGACACGACCATTTCGGCCACAATCATTTCGGCGAGCGCATGTTCATGCGCATGGCCGGCAAATTCGGCGGCAGAGGGGGCGGCGGCTTCGGTCCGTTCGGCCATGGCGGCAGGGGCGGCGGCCGCGGCGGCCCGGGCGACATGTTCCGCGCCGGGCGCATGCTGGCTGACGGCGATCTCAAGCTGATCACGCTGTCGCTGCTCGCCGATGCACCGCGCCATGGCTACGACATCATCAAGGCGCTGGAAGAGCGCACCAGCGGCATCTACAGCCCGAGCCCAGGCGTGGTCTATCCGACGCTGACCTTCCTGGAGGAGGCGGGCTACGCGGTGTCGGCCAGCGAAGGCAACAAGAAGGTGTTTTCGATCACCGAGGCCGGCAGGGCGCATCTCGAGGAGAACCGCGAGATGATCGACAGCGTGCTCGACCATCTCGAGCGCTTCGGCCGCAAGATGGCCGCGGCGCGCGAATGGTTCGGCTGGGGCGACGACAAGGACGAGGGGCGCCGCGGCCGTTCGGAAACGCGCGACCGCTTCCGTGCGCTGCGCCATCGGCTGCGCGCCGCGCTCGGCGACATCGCCGATGCGCCGGAGGACAAGCAGGCCGAGGCGATCAGCATCCTCGAAGACGCCGCCGAGGCTATCGAGGCGCTGTCGCGCCGCTAAGGCTGCCTGCAGTTCTTCAGTTCAGCGCAAAAGGCCCGGAGCGATCCGGGCCCTTTTCGTTATCGACCGAGAGGCGATCAATCCTTGCCTACATACTCGCTGATCAGCTTGTCGTTGCGCGCCTTCTCGATCTTGGCGGTGGTCTCGGCCGCGATGCGCTCGTCGGTGCGGTATTTGACCAGGTTCACCAGGCTGCCGGTGAGCAGGAGGACGCCCATCGCCCAGTAGCCCTTGGTCGAGAGGTCGACCGGCGCCAGCCACAGCGACAGGGCCAGCATGAAGTAGGCGGCGCCCACCGACACAGTGTTGAACAGGATATAGGTGTTATTGCCGTTCATCGTCGTGTTCCTTGGAATTGATCCGTTTCAGGGAAATTGCGGGTTCAGTTCAGGGATTTGAGGCGCGCCAGAACGTCCTCGGCGCGCACCTTGGTGGCTGGTCCATGGCCCGCTTCGGCGAGGCGTTCGCGGATCGCCTCGTGACGCAGCTCGCCGTCGATCTCGTCGAGGATCGAGGCCTCCTCGAACGGGTCGCTGCTCCCCTTGATGCGGGCGAGCAGTTCCTCCGCTTCGTTGAGGCTCGCGGTGCGGCCGATCGAGCGATTGAGGCGCGACTGCGCCTTGCGCTCGGCATCGATCGCCCGTGCCGAGATCATGCCCTGGTTGAGGCCGATGATGCGGCGGTGCGCCCTTTCGACGGACAGACGCATCCGCAAGGTCTTCTCACCGAGGCTGTTGACCGTGGCGCGGCGGACCTCACGCTCGTTCTCGAGTTCGGCGATCGCGGAAGCGCCGCCTTCGGCAAGCGCCTGGTTATTGGCGGAAAGCGCGCTGAGCGTGCGGGTCTCCAGATCGGCGATGCGGCGGTCGAGCTGTTCGAGGCTGGTCTGCTCGGCTCGCTGGCGCACGATCAGCGCGGCGAGCGTCTGCTTGGCGGCGGCGAGGCCCGCCTCCGCGTCGCGGATGCGCTGCGCCAGGAGGTCGATGGCGAAGCGGTCCTTCAGATTGTCCTCGGCCCGTGCGCTGGCGCCGTCCAGCAATGTCTTGATCAGGCTAAGCATGGTCTTCTCCCTGTTGATGTGAACGATGTTCACGAAGCCAGCATAACAGGAAATGAACATTGTTCAAGGAATGATTTGAACGCTGTTCATGGGGCGTTGAACATGGTAAATGCAGGCGAATGGAATGAATCCGGACCCGGGGCGCCGGCTCCGAAGACAGGAACAGGAAAGAGCATGGCGCTCGACAAGGAAGAAATGAGCGAAAAGGTGCTCGCCATCGCCGAGGCGCTGCTCAACGAGGGCGGCGCCGAGAACCTGAAAGCGCGCACCATCGCCGAGCAGGCCGGCATTTCGGTCGGATCCGTCTACAACCTCTTTACCGATCTCGACGAGGTGCACCGCGCCGTCAACATGCGGCTGCTCGACCGGCTCGGCGCGACAGGCCTGGCGGCGATGGCCGATCTCGAAAGGCAAGGGGTGAGCGATGTCCGGCACCGCATCCTGGCGATGGCCGCGGCCTATGTGCGCTTCGTCGAGGCGCATCCCGGCAGTTGGCCGGCGGTGCTTGCCTTCAACCGGCGCCGCGCGACGCGGCCTGGCCCCGATGCCTATGATGCGCTGCTCGACGCACTCTTCGACATCGTCGCCGGCGTGCTCAAGGCGGGCGACTTCGGCCTCGACGACAAACGCCGCGCGCTTGCGGCGCGGACCTTGTGGTCAAGCGTGCATGGCATCGTGACCAGCGGCTATGTGGCGAATTCCAACAGCCGGCAGGCCGAGGAGATCTGGCGTCAGATCGAGCTGCTGGTCGGCGTTTTCGTCAGGGGACTGGAACACGGCGGCGCATTCGCGCATGCTGAGGCAAAGTCTGAGTGAACAGGGACACCCGTGACCCCCTCGGGCGCCTGCGTGAAATGGAGTTTTGAAAAATGTCTTTTCTGAAAAAGCTTTTCGGCGGCGGCGGTGGTGAGGCTACGGAGACCGGCTCCGCCAAGCCGGCCAAGCAGGTCGAGCACAAGGGCTTCCTGATCAGCGCCACGCCCTACAAGGCCGACGGCCAGTACCAGACCTGCGGCGTCGTCTCCAAGGAAGTCGACGGCGTGACGAAGGAACACCGCTTCATCCGCGCCGACCGCTTCGCCGGGCTGGACGACGCCGTCGACATCTCGATCAAGAAAGGCATCCAACTGGTCGACGAGCAGGGCGAGAGGATGTTCGGCTAGCCGGCCTTCGGTTGCGCCGGCCAGCCTCTGCTTGATCAGAACGCGACCTTGTCGCCGCCCTTGAGCTGCAGGATCTGGCGCGCTTCGTCGGGCGTGGCGATCGAGGCGCCGAGGCCTTCGATGATCTGGCGCACCTTGGTCACCTGCTCGGCGCTGGAGCGGGCGAGCTTGCCCTTGCCGATCCACAGCGAGTCCTCGAGGCCGACACGGACATTGCCGCCGAGCGCGATCGCCTGGGTGGCGATCGGCAATTGATGGCGGCCGGCGCCCAGCACCGACCAGTGATAGTCGTTGCCGAACAGGCGGTCGGCGGTGCGCTTCATGTGGGCAACGTCCTCCGGATGCGTGCCGATGCCGCCGAGGATGCCGAACACGCTTTGGACGAAGAACGGCGCCTTGACCAGGCCGCGCTCGACGAAATGCGCCAGCGTGTAGAGATGGCCGATGTCGTAGCACTCGATCTCGAACCGCGTGCCGTTGTCGGCGCAGGTGCGCAATATGTGCTCGATGTCGCCGAAGGTGTTGCGGAAGATGCGGTCGCGCGAGGATTCCAGATAAGGCCGCTCCCAGTCATGCTCGAAGGTCTTGAAGCGCTCCAGCATCGGGAACAGCGCGAAGTTCATCGAGCCCATGTTGAGCGAGGCGACCTCAGGCGCGAACACCTTCGCCGGCCTGACGCGCTCTTCCACGCTCATCGTGGCCGCACCGCCGGTGGTGATGTTGACGACGCAGTTGGAGCGCTGCTTGATGACCTGCAGGAAAGGCGCGAAGGCCTCGGTCGACTGGTCGGGGCGGCCGTCGACCGGGTTGCGGGCGTGAAGGTGGACGATCGCGGCGCCCGCCTCGGCCGCTTCGATGGCGGCAGTGGCGATCTGCTCGGCCGTCACCGGCAGATGCGGCGACATCGATGGCGTATGGATCGAGCCCGTGACCGCGCAGGTGATGATGATCTTGTTCTGGTTCGCCACTTATGATCCTCGATCTCTTCGTTATTCGACCGCGCCCTATTTGACGGCGCCTTGGGTGATGCCGGAGATGAACTGCTTCGACAGCGCGATATACAGCAGCGTAATCGGCAGCGCCGCCAGTGTCAGCCCGGTGAACAGCACCCCCCAGTCGGTGGTGAATTCGCCGACGAACACGGTCAGCCCTTGCGGCAGTGTCTTCAAATTGTCGGAGGTGATCAGGACCAGCGGGAAGAAAAAGTCGTTCCAGATCGGCACCGCGTTCTGGATCGCCACGATCACCAGCGCCGGCCGGGAGCCAAATGCGGAAAGAGGCAGGCGCTGGCGGGCGCCTGCCTCTTTTGTTTTCGGCGTCGGCGATCAGGCCGCGACGGCGGCGTGATCGGCAGTGGCGGCCGCGATCGCATCGACCTTGGCGGTGGCCTTGGCAAGGGCTGCGGTGACGGCGTCAGCGCCCATGCCGACGCCCTCGACGCGGATGACTTCGACGTCGGTCATGCCGAGGAAGCCGAGCACGCTGCGCAGATAGGGGACCGCGTGGTCCATCTGCACCGCTGCGCCTTCCGAATAGATGCCACCGGAAGCAAGCACGATATAGACCTTCTTGCCCTTGACGAGGCCCTTCGGACCGCCTTCGCCGTAAGCGAAGGTCTTGCCGGAACGGGCAACGTGGTCGACCCACGACTTCAACGTCGAGGAGATGTTGAAGTTGATGAAGCCGGTGGCGAGGATCACGGTGTCGGCGGCGAAAAGCTCGTCGAGCACGGCGTCGGAAACGCCGACAACCTCGGCCTGGCGCGGTGTGCGGGCTTCGGCCGGCGTATAGATACCGGTGGCGTAGTCGGGATCTATATGCGGCAGCGGATTGGCTACCAGATCGCGCACGACAAGCGTGTTGGCCGGATCGGCGGCGATGAGCTTCTGGGCAAGATCGGTGGCGACGCGGGTCGAGTGCGAAGCGTCGCCGCGCGGGCTGGAGGTAACGAGAAGAATAGACATGGCGGTGTCCCCTTGGGGTTGGATTGAAACTTTCGACGCCAATATGGGATTGCCGCTCTATCAGGATAACTGGTATAATATGTATACAACCCATCAATAAAATGGATGAGATGTTATGCAGCCAAACCCGACCTTGGATCAGCTCCAGATCCTGGTGGCAGTGGCCGATACCGGCAGCTTCTCGGCCGCGGGGCGCAAGCTCAACCGGGCGCAGTCGGTGGTGAGCTACGGCATCGCCAATCTCGAAGCACAGCTCGGCCTGAAACTGTTCGAACGCGAAGGCGTGCGCGAGCCGCAGCTGACCGATGTCGGCAAGGCGATGCTGGAGGATGCGCGGCGTATGATCGGCGTCCTGCAGCGCATCCGCTCGCGCGCAGACGGCTACCGGCAAGGGCTGGAAGCGGAAGTGGCGATATCGGTCGACGTGGCGCTGCCTTCGCCGGCGCTGGTGCGCGTGCTCAAGGCCTTCGAGGCGCAGTTCCCGGCGGTCATGCTGCGGCTTTATATCGGCTCGCTCGGCCTGATCGTCGACCAGGTCGTCAACGGCCAGTCAGATCTCGGCTTCGGCGGGCTGATAGGCGATGCCGACGTCACTCTGCTGCGCATCGGCTTCACCTCGATGGTGCCGGCGGCGGCGCCGGACCACCCCTTGGCCAAACTGCCGAAGCCGGTGGCTGTCGAGGACCTGCGCGAGCATATCCAGCTCGTCGTCACCGACCAGTCGGAACGGACGCGCGGGCGCGACTATGGCGTGTTTGCCTATCGCACCTGGCGATTGACGGATGTGCGCACCAAGCATGCCCTGATGCGCGAAGGTCTCGGCTGGGGCGGTCTGCCGCGCTGGCTGATCGCCGACGACCTCGCCAGCGGCAGGCTGGTGGAGCTCGATCTGGAGCCCTATCGCGAGGTGCGCTCGCCGCTCTATGCCATGCACCGCGCCGACCGCAGCCCCAAGCCGGCCGCGTCCTGGCTGATCGACGAATTCAAACGGCAGCTTGGCTGCTTCAACGAGATGGAGCCGGGCGTGTGGATCGAGGAGGGGCCGGAGACAAGCCGTCCATGAGCGCGATCAGCACCGCGCGGTAGTCCGCGGCGGACGCGCCGGCCTCGATGGCCAAAGCTGCCCGGTCGAAGGCGGCGGCCAGCAGGGCGGTCAGCGCCTCGGCCGGCAGTCTGGTCATTGCCTGCGCGCGCATCGCCGCGACCAGGCCTTCGCGCAGCGAGCGGCTGCCGTGGCGGTTATCGATCTCGTCCATGGCCGCGCGTCCAAGCACCGCCGGCCCGTCGAGCAGCAGAAGCTGCGTGCGGCCGGGCACGCGCATCGCCTCGAGATAGGCGTCCGAGCCGGCGATCAACGCGTCACGTGCCGACAGCGAGGGCGGCGAGGCCTGATCGATCTCGGCCGCCACGGCCGCTGCCTCCTGTTCGACGACCGCCGCGAACAGCGCCTGCTTGTCGGCGAAGTGGTGGTAGAGCGCGCCGCGCGTGACACCGGCCTCGGCGACGATCTCCGGCGTGCCGGTCTCGGCATAGGATTTTTCCGTGAACAGCTTCCGCGCCGCGCGGATCAGATCCGCGCGCGTCGCCTCGGTGCGGTCGCGGTTGGAGCGGCGCCCGGACTCTTCTTGCATACATGCAGCCTGTATGTTATTTGCATTTACATACAGACTGTATGTTGGATGCGAGGAGAAGGAAAGATGAAGACGACCAGCTATTATCCGGTGCTGATGACGGGTGATGTCGCAGGCACCGCCGCCTTCTATGTCGAGCATCTCCGCTTCAAGCCGCTCTTCGAGAGCGACTGGTATGTGCACCTGCAGTCAGCCGAGGACAGGCGCGTCAACCTTGGCATCGTCCAGGGCGACCACGAAACGATTCCGGAGGAGGGACGGGGACGCACGTCCGGCCTGCTGATCAATTTCGAGGTGCGCGATCCCGACGCCGTTTATGAGCGCGCCGTCGCCGCCGGCCTGCCGATCCTGCGCAGCTTGCGCGACGAGCCGTTCGGCCAGCGGCACTTCATCACCAGGGATCCCAATGGCGTGCTGATCGACGTGATCAAGCCGATTCCGCCGAGCGAGGAGTTCCTGGCGCAATATGCTGAAGGCGTGGCCGAGGGCTAGGCCGGACCCCCGAGCTTTAGTTCGTCCGCGCCACCGGCGTCACCGCCACCTGGCTGACGCCGATGCGGCGCACCACGGTGCACAGCGTCTCGCGGCCGATGCGCTCGGCATCGAGCATGCGTACCAGGTCGTCGACGCCGGTCACCGGCCGGCCGTCTATGGCCGCGATGATGTCGCCCTCCTTCAGTCCCGCCTTGGCGGCGGGGCCGTCCTTCTCGACGC
>NZ_RZTO01000909.1:0-2297 GCF_003997225.1 Mesorhizobium sp. M2C.T.Ca.TU.002.02.1.1 | reverse complement strand
CGCCATCGGCGCCCGGCCGGCGCGTCGCGCGCACCAGCGGCTTGATCTTCTCGACCATCAGATTGCCGGCATCGATATCGACGCCCGCCTCGGCATAGGTGAGCCCGTTCTTGCGCTTGGCCTTGTCGCCCTTGCTCATCGTCGGCTCGTTCCTGTTTCCATTGCGGGCTCTTCGCATGAATGGTTTCGGGGAGCAAGGATGACGCGCGGGTGAGGGAGTTTGTTCCCGAGGAAAGTGCGGTGATTGGCGGGAGGCTGCAGCGATAGCCAATCTACCGCCGCGTGGGAGGAGATGGCAGTTGCTCCCTTGCGCCCATCCCCCATCTCCCTCATCTTTTCCCAACAAAAGACACGACGGGACATCACGTGACCCTTCCCAACATGATCACGATCATGCGGCTGCTGCTCGTGCCCGCCGTGGTGCTGGCCATGCTGCAGTCGCTTTGGGGTTGGGCCTTCGCCGGCTTCCTCGTCGCCGGCATCTCCGACGGCGTCGACGGCTTCATCGCGCGCCGCTGGAACCAGTCGTCCCGCCTCGGCGCCTACCTCGATCCGGTCGCCGACAAGCTGCTGCTTGTCTCCGTCTTCGTCGTCATGGGCTTTGCCGGCGAACTGCCGCTCTGGCTGGTGGTGACCATGGTCTCGCGTGACGGGCTGATCGTCTGCGCGGTGCTCTTGTCCAGCGTGATGAGCCATCCGGTCGAGGTGAAGCCGCTCTTTGTATCGAAGGCCAACACCGCTGCGCAGATCGTGCTGGCCGCGCTTGTGCTGGGCGAACTTGCCTTCTCCGTGCATCTCGGCCCGCTGCGGACCGCGCTCATATTGCTGACCGGGGTCTTGACCGTGGCTTCGGCCGCGGCCTATCTCGTGGCTTGGCTAAGGCATATGAGCGGCTATGGCGAAGGCTCCCGGACGAGCAACTCCCAAACCGGCAACATCAAGTCGGGCATCGGCAAGTCGGGCGGCTCCGGCACGGACGCCTGACAATGACGGCGCGGTGATCGCCGCCGACGACGGCTCGGGCGGGCTTCGCCGCCAGATCCTCTTCTGGCTGGCAACGGCCGTGCTGCTGGCGCTGTTCCTCTACGTCTTCTCGGGCATCCTCCTGCCGTTCGTGGCCGGCATGGTGCTCGCCTATTTCCTCGACCCGGTCGCCGACTGGCTGCAGCGGCTCGGCCTCTCGCGCCTCATGGCGACCGCGGTGATCCTGATCGCCTTCATCGTCGTCGTGGTGCTGGCCTTCGTCATCCTGGTGCCGGTGCTGGCCACGCAGATGGCCGATTTCGCCCGCAAGCTGCCGGAATATCTCACCCGCCTGCAGTCGCTGATCACCAGTTTCGACCCGAAATGGCTGGAGCAGCGCTTTGGCGTCAACGCTGCCGGCCTGCGCGATGGGCTGAACTCGCTGCTGACCTCCGGCTTCAGCCTGCTCACCGCCGTCTTCACCTCGATCTGGAGTTCCGGCGTGGCGCTGGTCTCCGTGGTCAGCCTGTTCGTCGTCACCCCGGTCGTCGCCTTCTACATGCTGCTCGACTGGGACCGCATGGTGGCCGAGGTCGACGGCTGGGTGCCGCGCGACCATGTCGAGACGGTGCGCGCGCTTGCCCGCGACATCAACACCGCCACCGCCGGCTTCGTGCGCGGGCAGGGCACGCTCTGCCTCGTGCTCGGCGCCATGTACGCCACGGGCTTGACGCTGACCGGCTTGAACTTCGCCATCCTCATCGGCTTCTTCGCCGGCCTGATTTCCTTCATTCCCTATGTCGGCTCGCTGACCGGCCTCGTGCTCGCCGTCGGCGTCGCCTTCGTCCAGTTCTGGCCGGACTGGGCCATGGTGGTGCTGGTGGCTTGCGTGTTCTTCGTCGGCCAGTTCATCGAGGGCAACATCCTGCAGCCGCGGCTGGTCGGGAAGAGCGTCGGCCTGCATCCGGTTTGGCTGATGTTCGCGCTGTTCGCCTTCGGCGCGCTGTTCGGCTTCGTCGGTCTTTTGATTGCCGTGCCGGCCTCGGCGGCGATTGCGGTGCTCGTGCGCTTCGCCATTGGCCGCTATCTCGAATCGCCGCTTTACAAGGGCCACGCCACCGGGCCCGCGCCGCCATTGCCGGCCGATCGCGGTGGCGGCCATCGCTCGAAGCGGGGCTGAGATGGCCGCTCAGCCAGCAGATACGCCGCGCCAGCTGCCGCTCGATCTGGGCCACGGCACCGGCTATTCGCGCGACGAGCTCGTCGGCTCGGGCACCAATGCGCAAGCGGCATCGCTGATCGACCGCTGGCCGGACTGGCCGTCCCCGCTGGTG
>NZ_RZTO01000908.1:0-2297 GCF_003997225.1 Mesorhizobium sp. M2C.T.Ca.TU.002.02.1.1 | reverse complement strand
GTTCGTCGGCGCCTATATTCCCGGCATCCTCATCGCCTTGGCGCTGATCGCCTATGTCACCTCCTATGCCCGCAGGCACCAGCTTCCGGCGCGCGGGCGGCCGTCATGGGGCGTGATCGGCAGGCAGTTCAAAGGCAGCGCCTGGGCGCTGTCGATGCCGCTGCTTCTGGTCGTCGGCGCCAAGGGCGGCTTGTTCACGGTCACCGAGCTCGGCGCGGTGCTGGTGCTGTACGCCATCTTCATCGGTTGGGTGATCCATCGCGAGTTCAGCTGGCGGCAGTTTCCGGAGCTCTTGACCGATGCGGGGCTGCAGACCGCCAACATCATGCTTGTCGTCGCGGTCTCGTCCTTCATCGCCTACCTTGTCGTCGTTCACGGCATTCCGGCCGACATTCAAAGCCTGCTCCACAATGCCGACCTGTCGCCGTGGGAATTCCTGCTGCTGGTCAATGTGGTTTTCCTGGTGGCGGGAATGTTTCTGGATTCGACGCCGGCGACCATCATCCTGGTGCCGATCTTCCTGCCCGCGGCCAAGAGCTTCGGCGTCGATCCGACGCATTTCGGGCTGGTGATCGTGCTGAACCTGATGGTCGGCCTGATCCATCCGCCTCTGGGTCTGAACCTTCTCATCACCCAGTCGATCGCCAAGGTGCCGATGCGCGACGTGATCTGGGCCAGCCTGCCGGTCGTCGCGATCATCCTGGCCGTGTTGCTGATCATCACCTTCGTGCCCCAGACCGTGCTCTGGCTGCCAGGCGTGATGGGCCTGTAAGGAACGGGAAGGCAAGCCGACGGGCGCCGTGCCGCCGGCTATCAGCTACTTCAGCTCGATCTCGATGAAGGCGTATTCGCCGTCATTGGCGTTGATGACGTCGTGCTCGACGCCCTCACGGCGGAAATAGGGCGCGCCTTGCTTCATCTCGGCGAAGGATTCGCCATCCTTGGTCACCAGCTTCACCTTGCCGTCCATCAGCGGCACCACGACATAGTCGTGGCCATGGCGGTGCCAGCCGGTGTTGGCGCCCGGCGCGAACCGGTATTCGGTGACGATGACGCGCTCATTGTCGACGTGAACCGTGGCCTTGGCTGTCCCGGTCATGGCGCTCTCCTTTTTGCGAAGCAGAGAGTATGACGTGCCTGCGTGCGAGGGCCAGAGCGCGCCGAGCGATGACGCCAAAGAAAAAGCCCGGCGCGATGGCCGGGCTCGTTCTTGAACTTTACGGATTGGCTCAGGCGATGGCGCCGTTGATCCAGTGTGACAGCGCCGTCTTCGGCGCGGCGCCCACCTTCATGTCGGCCACTTCGCCGCCCTTGAAGATCATCAGCGTCGGGATCGAGCGCACGCCATACTGCGCGGCAAGCTCCGGATTCTCGTCGATGTTGAGCTTGGCGACCTTCACCTTCGAGCCGAGCTCCTTGGCGATCTCTTCCAGCGACGGGCCGATCATCTTGCAGGGACCGCACCATTCCGCCCAGAAATCCACCACGACCGGCTCCTTGGCGTTGAGCACATCGGCCTGGAAATTGCCATTGTCGACCTTGACGGTGGCCATGCTGAAATCCTTTCGAAAACTCGGGTTGCACCAAATGTGGTGGTTGTGGCGGCGATGTTCAAGCAGTTCTTGTGTCACGCTCCCGTGAGTCGGGCAAGGGCATCGTCCATCGCCTTGGCCGGCAGCTCGATCAGGCGCGGCGCCTCGGTAAAGAGCAGCGCCGCCGTCACCTCGCGGCCCGGATAGAGCGGCTGAAGCAGCGCGCGATAGAGCGCAAGCTGCAGCACATAGGCCGGCGGCACCTCCGCCAGGTCTTTGGGGGCCGGCCGGTTGGTCTTGTAGTCGACGATCGACACTTTGTCCGGGGTGACAGCCAGCCGGTCGATCTTGCCGGAGATCGAGCGCAGCCTCCCCTTCACCTCGAGGCTGCCCATGATCGCGACTTCCGCGCGGGACGAGGGCGAGAACAGTGCGCCGAAGCGGCCGTCGGACAGGATCGCAAGCACCGCCTCGAGTGCTTTGCTGCGCTCACCGTCCGGCCAGCCGGCGCCGGCGCGCGCCAGGTAGCGCTCGGCCGCATCGCGCCTTTCCTCTTCCGCAATGCCGGGCAGCATCTGCAGCAATTTGTGCAGGGCCAGGCCGCGCACCACCGCGAAGCCGGGCTCGGACTCGGCGTCGAGCACCGGCGAACGTGTGTCGGGCGCGGTTGCTTTTGCTTCCTCGATCAGCGTCGAGGCGCCGGAAGGCGAAAGCGGTCGCGGCAGCTCCTCATAGGGCGGCAACGGCTGGAACAAGGTGTCCGGC
>NZ_RZTO01000907.1:0-2301 GCF_003997225.1 Mesorhizobium sp. M2C.T.Ca.TU.002.02.1.1 | reverse complement strand
GTGAGTACGCCGATCAGCGTGCCGACGATGTGGAACTGGCCTTCCCTTAGCGCGGCCGAGCCGAGGAAGGCGGCGGAAAACGAGGTGAGCATGAAGCCGTCGCCGGCCGTCACCTGGCCGGAGCCGAGATTGGAGGCCATCAGCACCCCGCCTATTGCCGCGCAGGTGCTGGCGATGGCGAAGGCGACGATGCGGCTGCGATCGACGGCCACGCCGGCGCGCCGTGCCGATTCCGGGCTGACGCCAATCGCCTTGATGTGCTGGCCCTGCACCGTGCGGTTGAGGATGACCCAGAGCACGATCAGCACCACGGCCATGATGATGACCAGATGCGGCACGCCGGCGATGCGGCCGATGGCGATCTTGGTGAATTCTCGGCTTTGCGTGAGCTGCAGCGGGATGCCGCCGGAATAGGCGTAGTTCAGGCCGACGACGATCGTGCCGGTGCCCAGTGTCGCGATGAAAGCGTTGACGCCGATCTTGGAGACGACGATGCCGTTGACGATGCCGATCAGCGTGCCGAGGCCGATGACGAGCAGGATGGCCAGCGGGATCGATAGGCCGCTGAAGCTCAAAAGCCCGACCGCGAGCAAGCCGCAAAAGCTCGCCACATAGCCGATACTCAAGTCGAAATCGCCGGCCACCAGCGGCACGGTGAGGCCTGCCGCGACAATGGTGCCGATCGCCATATCATTGATGATGTTGCGGAAATTGCCGATGGTGGCGAACGTTCCCGGTTGCAGGATCGAGAAGATCACCAGCATGGCGGCAAGCACGATGATGGTGCCGTAGGTGCCGATGAGGCGCATCAGCCGCGCCCGCCGGTCGCGCATGCCGGGAGGGAGGGACCCGGCTTTCGCGACCGGCAAGGCGCCCTCCGGCGGCGCGGAGGTTTCGGGTGGGGAATGGTCGGCGGGCATGACTGTTCTGTTCATGATGGAACTCCATCCGGCCGGTGGGCCCGGCCGGATGCCAGGGTCCGCAGACCTTACTGCGGATTGTCCTTCATGAACTGGTCGACATTGTCCTTGGTGACCAGCGAATAGCCGGGCACGAAGGATTTCGGCTGCCACTTGTCGCCGGCCGCTATGATGTCGGGAATCTGGTCGACGAGCATCTTGCCGGCCGAGGTCAGGTCGACGCCGAGCGTCGCCGTCATGGTGCCGTCCTTCACCGCCTGCACGGCGGGCGCGGTGGCGTTGAAGGAATAGACCTTCACGTCGGTCCGGCCGTTCTGCTTGAGCGCCGCGATGGCGCCCATGGCATTGTCGTCATAGCAGTTGAAGATGGCGAACGGTCCCTTGGCGTTGGCGTTGGCGGCCAGCCAGGCGCTGGTCGCGGCCTGCGAGGATTCGGCCGCGCCCGGAATGGTGATCTCATGGGAGGTGGCTGAAAGCCCC
Organism: Mesorhizobium sp. M2C.T.Ca.TU.002.02.1.1; assembly: GCF_003997225.1. Classification (NCBI taxonomy): domain Bacteria; kingdom Pseudomonadati; phylum Pseudomonadota; class Alphaproteobacteria; order Hyphomicrobiales; family Phyllobacteriaceae; genus Mesorhizobium; species Mesorhizobium sp. M2C.T.Ca.TU.002.02.1.1. The sequence continues at coordinate 901 of NZ_RZTO01000907.1, read as the reverse complement.
GGATTGGCCTTGACCGCGGCGTCGAAGGCGTCGGCCCGCTCGCGGCAGGGAATGCCGGGATGATAGGTGAGGTCGAGCACCGTGCCCGAATTGCCGATGTCCTCCAACATCAGGTCGATCAGCGGCGGCGCCGCGCCCGTGCTTGCCGAAAGCGCGATGCCGTCGGCCATGCCGCCGCCGGCCGAAAGCACCGGGATCTTTGCGTCCGCCGCCGCCTGCAGCCCCGCGGCGAGACCGGTGGAATCGAACACCGTGACGATGATGGCGTTGACCTGCTTGGTCGCCAGTTGCTTGATGCTGGTGATCGCCTGCGAGGGATCGCCATTGGCGTTGAGCGTCTCCACCGACCAGCCCTTGGACTGCGCCTCCTTGGTCATGGTGTCGACCATCTGGTTGGTGTCGACGTCCGAGGTCGAGAAGGTGACGATGCCGATCTTGAGCTTGTCGTCGGCATGCGCCGCCGACGCGAAAGACGCCGCGACCAGCGCCGCGGCCGAAAAAGTCTGAAAGCGGTTCACGTTCCTAATCCCCTGTTTGACCGAGTGTTCCGGCCCACCTCCCGACCGCGTCAGCCCATGTTTCCAGGCATCGGCGCAGTCGCTACAGTTGAAACTGTTTGTTCGTGCGAGCCACGTACTAACTATATGCACAAGCTGGGAGGGGGCGCAACGGGGAACTTGGGAGTTCTTCCCTTTCTCCTCTCATGGAGGAAGACGGACCGGCGCGCCGCGCCGAGACGGATGGGAGTACGCGAAGGAATGAGGCGGAGAAAAATCTGGCGCTATTAAAGCATGTCTCCCGAAAGTGGTAACCGGTTTCGGGGCAAAGACATGCGCAGAATCAAAGACCTAAAGCGCATGGAGTGAATCTGAAAGATCGCGACGCGCTTTAGGTGCGCATG
>NZ_RZTO01000906.1:0-2302 GCF_003997225.1 Mesorhizobium sp. M2C.T.Ca.TU.002.02.1.1 | reverse complement strand
TTGCATGCCAGATACCGGCCGCATGTAACGGATTGATGTTGGCCGGCGTGATGAAGCCGCCACAGCCTGTTGCAGATCGGCGGCAAATTGCAGCTGCCGCGGCGCCGCTTCCGTGAAATCCTTCACATCGCCAGTTGCGCTTATGGGCAGCGGCGAAATGCGCCGATGCTCACGTGGCGCTTGCCGCGAATCACCCGCTCGGCTAGTCCAAATCCATGGGAAAGAGGCATTTGCCGCCCGATGACAATGGCGGTGGCGACAAAATCGAACCGGTCGATCTGAAGGAAGCGCTCGAGCGGCGCTACCTCGCTTATGCGCTGTCGACCATCATGCACCGGGCACTGCCGGATGTGCGAGACGGACTGAAGCCGGTCCATCGCCGCATCATGCATGCCATGCGGCTCTTGCGGCTCAACCCCGATCAGGGTTTTGCCAAATGCGCCCGCATCGTCGGCGACGTGATGGGCAAGTTCCATCCGCATGGCGACCAGTCGATCTACGACGCCTTGGTGCGCCTCGCGCAGGAATTCTCGATGCGCTACCCGCTCGTCGACGGGCAGGGCAATTTCGGCAACATCGACGGCGATAACGCCGCCGCCATGCGCTACACCGAAGCGCGCATGACCGAGGTGGCGACCGAGCTGCTTGACGGCATCACCGAGGATGCGGTCGATTTCCGGCCGACCTACAACGAAGAGGACGAGGAGCCGTCCGTCCTGCCGGGCGCCTTCCCGAACCTGCTTGCCAACGGCTCCTCCGGCATCGCCGTCGGCATGGCGACCTCGATCCCGCCGCACAACGCCGCCGAGCTTTGCGACGCGGCGCTGCATCTGATCGAGCACCCGGAAGCGCCGGTGGCGAAGCTGATGGATTTCGTCCAGGGACCGGATTTCCCGACCGGCGGCATCATCGTCGACAGCCGCGCCTCGATCCTGGAGGCCTATGAGACAGGCCGCGGCGGTTTCCGCGTGCGCTCCAAATGGGGCCAGGAGGACCAGGGCAGGGGCACCTGGAGCATCGTCGTCACCGAGATCCCTTACGGCGTGCAGAAGGCCAGGCTGATCGAGAAGATCGCCGAGCTGTTGATGGCGCGCAAGCTGCCGCTGCTCGAGGACATCCGAGACGAGAGCGCGGAGGACATCCGCATCGTGCTGGTGCCGAAGAGCCGCACCGTCGATCCCGGCATCCTGATGGAATCGCTGTTCAAGCTCACCGAGCTCGAAAGCCGTTTCCCGCTCAACATGAATGTGCTGTCGCGCGGCAAGGTGCCGAACGTCCTGTCGCTCAAGGGCGTGCTGAAGGAGTGGCTCGACCACCGCCGCGAGGTTCTGGTCCGCCGTTCGAAATACCGGCTCGGCGAGATCGAGAAGCGGCTGGAAATCCTTGCCGGCTACTTGATCGCCTATCTGAACATCGACGAGGTCATCAGGATCATCCGCGAGGAGGATGAGCCCAAGCAGGTGATGATGGCCCGCTGGTCGCTCACCGACAACCAGGCCGAAGCCATCCTCAACATGCGCCTGCGCGCTCTGCGCAAGCTCGAGGAGATCGAGATCCGCAAGGAGTTCGACGGCCTCACCGCCGAGAAGAAGCAGATCGAGGCCTTGCTGGCGTCGGACGCCAAGCAATGGGCGACGATCAAGTGGGAAGTCGCCCAGCTTCGCGACAAGTTCGGCCCCGAGACCGAGCTCGGCAGACGCCGCACCCAGTTCGCCGACGCGCCCGAGCATGACCTGACCGACATCGCGCATGCGATGATCGAGCGCGAGCCGGTGACGGTGGTGGTGTCGGAAAAGGGCTGGCTGCGCGCCATGAAGGGCCACCTGACCGATTACTCGCAGCTCGCCTTCAAGGAGGGCGACAGCCTGAAGCTTGCCTTCCATGCCCAGACCACGGACAAGATCCTGGTCTTCACCACCGGCGGCAAGTTCTACACCATCGGCGCAGACCGGCTGCCGGGCGGGCGCGGCCATGGCGAGCCGATCCGCATCATCGTCGACATGGAGAACGATCAGGACATCGTCACCGCCTTTGTCCATGATCCGAAGCGCAAGCTGCTGCTCGTCTCCTACGACGCCAACGGTTTCGTGGTTTCGGAGGAAGAGGTCGTCGCCAATACCCGCAAGGGCAAGCAGGTGATGAACGTCAAGGCGCCGGACGAGGCCAAGCGCTGCATTCCGGTTTCGGGCGACCATCTCGCCATTGTCGGCGAGAACCGCAAGATGCTGGTCTTCCCGCTCGCCGAAAACCCGGAGATGGCGCGCGGCAAGGGCGTGCGGCTGCAGAAATACAAGGACGGCGG
>NZ_RZTO01000905.1:0-2310 GCF_003997225.1 Mesorhizobium sp. M2C.T.Ca.TU.002.02.1.1 | reverse complement strand
GCTTGAAGGTCACTTGGAAGCCGGGCGGCGCCTTCGACAGCAGGTTGACAGTCGAGTCTTCCTGGCCATCGTTCTTGATATCGACCTGGAAGTCGAAGGCCGATTTTGCGGTGCCGCGCAAGGCAGGAAGCTTCGGTTCCAGCGTGAGCTTCGCCGGCTCGGTCTTGGCGAGCGTCATCGCCATGGGCAATTTCAAAACCTCCGTGGAGGCCTTGCCGGACACGGAAAATTTCATTTCCTTGCCGATGTCTCCTGTCGGCGGCGTCAACTTCAGCGTCAGGCTGACCGTGCCGTCCGAGCCGGCGATTGCCGCGGTGACGGGTTTGCCGCCGCCATCGATCTCCCACTTCCAGCTATCGGGCAGGCCATCGACACCGAGTTCGACGCGTTGCGGCGGCAGTCCGCGGTTAGCTAAGTTCAAGGGCACGCTGACGCTCTTGCCGGCCTGGGCCGAAAATTCGGGATAGGGCGTGGTGAGCCACAAGCCGTTCGGCGCCTGGCTGGCGGCGCTCGCGGCGCTTTGTGCGTATGCCTGAGGTGCTGTTGCAACGAGGCCTACTGCGAATAGAGCTGTCACCACATAGGTTGTCGGGTTCGAAAAGGGCACACGAATACCCGCAGGATTCATCAAAACCTCCCGCTCACAAATCGAAAATTATCGTTTTCTTGCAAAGCCTTGGCGACTTTGCGTGGAGAGAAGAGGGGCCTCTTTTGTGGCACGAGTTGGGCGATTCGAACCCGGTAGCGCCCTACTCACGAATTTGTTTATATTTGTAATTGCGCGTGATCGAGGCGGCTATCGCCCCTCGGCGAGATGAGGCTTCAATTCAGGTTTTGTGAGCGCACAAAGAGCGCTCCCGCGCTATTTTCCCTTCCTTTGCCAGTCCTCCACCAGCGAGAAAGGAGCCTGACCAGGTCAGAAGCAGCAACCCGTTCAACGGCGCTATGGATGTCACGAGCCGCATTTCCACCGATCGGGATCACGTTGTTGTAGCTGAGGGAGGCATAGGCTTTGGCTGCGTAATAAAAACAATCCGTGCTCGACGAAAGGCCTTCCCGTCGAAGTCACCGAGAACAAGTGTCTGATCTGCCAAATGGAATATCGCAGCATAAGTCCCGATCTCGACGAGATGAAGACCGACCAGCCCGCAGATGACAAAGAGCAGCGCGGGGTAGCCCCAGTTGACTTGCGGGCCAATCTGTCGAAGCGCCGGATTGCCTCATAGTGCAGGGAAGACGATCCTGTGACGGCGACAAACGTCAAGGCGATGGCAATAAGCATGTTGACGGGGTACCTCGCTATCTCTCCCTTCTGCATCGAGCTACCAGCTGGGAGATCGCTTTGGTGAAGTTGCAATGATTGCACGTAAATGGGTCGAAGAAAGGCGAGGGATCAGCGGCCCGTGCGCGGGGGTCGATGGCGGCGCCGCGCTTCGAGCTTCGTCGCTCCATCAGGGCCTCGTATCGCGACATGACCGGGCGACCAGACTCAAAGAATTGGATTTCCTTGACTTGTGAGCGCATACTGGCTTGCGGCGTTCCTCTCTTTGGAGGGACAAGATCATGCGCCTGGGTGCAAGAAGCATTCCAATCGAATACTACATACTTAGGATTGCCAGGCCGGCCACCCCAAAGTCTAGCGCCGATAACGCTGTCGTCGGCTACCTTGCCGAACGGCCGATCTTCGCCATGGTCGCGGATTCGGCAGGCATTCGCTGCCGCTACGTTGGGTTTGCGCGTGACTGCCCGACGGATGTTATGGCATGCAATCGCTCTCCCCGGGCGAGTGGATCGTCGAGCCGGGCCTCGTTTACAGCTCGGAAGACTGATGTGCCCGCCAGCACTTTCAATTGATCGGGAGCCGCCCGTGATAGTCGGGTAGTCCCACCGCGTCGGCAATTTCCTTCCCGATCACCAGACGCGCCAGGCCGGGCACCGCGAATGCCTTCGTCACCAAGTTGCGGAACAGCAGTCCTAGCTGTGTCCTTGGCGCCAAGGCGATGGCAAATCGCTCCGCGCCCTGCTGTTTTGTTTGGATGTAGTCCCGCAGGAATGCTTCATACCTGATGAAAGCCTCCTGGGGCTGTCCGTCGGCTTTCAAGGGTTCGCCTGCCAGCACATAGGCGGAAATCATCGCCAAGGCTGAACCCTGCCCCATCGGCATATTTCTTGCGCGGCATTTCCGTTTGCAGGTCCAATGCCGTTGGCAGAGGGCCCTCGTCGACGGTGAAGACGAACAGGAAAAGCGTGCGGTTGTGATGCAGCGTGAAACGGCCGACCATTCGCCCCGGCAGCCCGTACATCAAATAC
>NZ_RZTO01000904.1:0-2315 GCF_003997225.1 Mesorhizobium sp. M2C.T.Ca.TU.002.02.1.1 | reverse complement strand
CCCACGCCCGGCTCCCTTTTGGCCCGCCTCGAAAGAGGCGAGCCGTTTTTTTGGCGGAACCCGCCGGCCCGCCTCGCAGCTTTCGCCCGAAAGCGGCACCGACTTAAGTGCGCCATGGCTAATATGGCTTGCAAGATGTAGACTTCGTGGAGTCGGGTTTAGAGGCATTGGGAGGACAACAAAATGCCACGGGTTTCGGAGCTTTTCTTCAAGACGGCCATCGTCTTTCTCATCCTGGGCATCGCCGCCGGGCTGCAGATGGCGATTTCGGGCGATCACGGCGCCTTCCCGGCGCATGCCCACATCAACCTTCTTGGCTGGGTCACCAGCGCCATCTTCGGCGGCTATTATGCGCTCAACCCGGCCAAGGCGGAACGCCGCGTCGCCATGATCCATTACGGCCTCTACACAGTCGGCATCGTCATCATGCTGCCCGCGCTCTACTGGATGCTGGCGGCAGGCCATCCAGAGATCGAACCGGTCGTGGCGATAGGCTCGCTGATCGTTGCCGCTGCGGTGCTGGTCTTTGGCTTCGTCGTCTTCTCGTCGCCGGAGACGGTGCGCTCGGCCTCACCGGCCACCGCACGCTAGCTGGGAGCCGAGCACGGATTCAGGCGGGCGCGGCTCCGATCAAGCAAGACTGCAAGCCGGCGTTTTGATTGCGCCGCGGTGACTTCGTTGAGAGGCGGCCCGCCGGCGACGATGCAAATGGATGGCGCAGCTCGGCTCCTGCATTTGAGCAGAGAATGCGGCGTACCAGGCCGTTGCAGCGCGGCTGCCTCTCGATAAGGAAAAAAGACGATCAGCCCGCGGTCGACCGCGAAATGATTAGGGAAGCAGTGTCGGGAACAGCCGCAAGATGAGAGCGTGGATGATGCCGTCGCGCTCGAACGGACCGGGTATCTTCGCGGGCGCCGAGTTTGCGTCCGCCTTGCCTTCGTCGGTCACGCGGGTTTCGCCGTGCACGAGCCAGAGCACGGCCACGAAATAGCCGGCCTGCAGAACCACGGCCGCCAGGAACGTCCAGCCGATCGCCGCCCAGACGGATCCCGTGGACATGAAGGTCCAGCCGAGGATGACCAGAAGCGTCGCCACCATTCCCACAAGAAACTGCGGAAAATACATTTGCCCAACCGAGCGCCGCGACCACATTCGGCCATCGGCGATCTCGCCCATATCTCTACCCATCTTGACCCATGCACCTTTTCCGGGTGGACCGCAAGCTTGAACGACTTGCCGGCTGGTCCATCGCCCTTTCGTCCGGTCCCGATAGGGACGACGGACGCAGGACTTCCGTGTGACAACTGGGAATTGCGCCGGATCGTTCCCTCGGCGGTGGGATTCAACGCACCTCTGATGGACCGCAACGCATGTGCAGTCGGATGCCGAGCGTGTTCGCATGTCTATGGACGAAAAAAGGCCCGCACCTAGGCGGGCCTTTATCCGCTATGCTGACCTGGTCAGCTCAGGATCACAACGATCTTGTAGGTATCCGGGTCAACGATGACGATCCGCCCGTCGGCCAGCACGAAATATTCGTAGGCCTCGTAGGCGGGCACGATCTTGACGATACGGGCCGGCAGGCGGTGCAGACGCACCTTGTGGCGCGGCACCTCGACGCCGACCGAGATGTCGAAGCTGACGTCGCGGACCGGCTCGACATGGGTCTCATGAATAACCTGAGTGATCTGCGTCTTCTGCTCCACCGTCACGTTGTTGATCGACGCCGTCTTGTTCTGGTCGGTCTCGACGTTGGTGTTGCCCTGGGCGTTCTGCTCGGTCTGCATCTTGGTATTGCCCTGGGCGTTCTGCTCAGTGGTCGTGCCGGTCTTACCCTGAGCCTGCTGGTCAGTCTGGATCTTGGTCTTGTTCTGGGCATTCTGTTCGGTGGTCGTACCGGTCTTGCCCTGGGCGTTCTGCTCAGTCTGCATCTTGGTGTTGCCCTGAGCATTCTGCTCGGTGGCGCCGGTCTTGCCCTGCGCCTGCTGCTTCTTCTTCTTCAGCTGTGTGTTGTCCTGGGCGTTCTGATCGGTATTGGCGCCGGCCTGACCCTGGGCCTGCTCATCGGTCTTCATCTTGGCCTTGCCCTGGGCCTGTTCTTCGGTGTTGGCGCCGGCCTTGCCCTGGGCGTTCATTTCGGTCTTCGATTTCATCTCGCCCTGAGCCTGCCCGCCGGCCTTGCCGCCCTTCTGGCAATCGGCCGTGCCGGCCGCGCAATTGTCGCCGCCGCCCGGCTGTGCGGACTCGGTCTGGGCCATTGCGGCGCCGCAGCCGACGCCGAGCGCGATCATGCTCGTGATAAGCAGGTGTTTCAT
>NZ_RZTO01000903.1:0-2331 GCF_003997225.1 Mesorhizobium sp. M2C.T.Ca.TU.002.02.1.1 | reverse complement strand
GTCTTCACGCGCGGCACGCCGACGTCATTGATGAAGAGCTGACCGTCCTTCATCTGGATCTTGTCGCCGGGCAGGCCGACGACGCGCTTGATGTAGTCGACCGACGGGTCCGGCGGGAACTTGAACACCACCACGTCGCCGCGCTTGGGCTCCGAACCCCAGATGCGGCCCGAGAAGAGATCGGGGCCAAACGGCAGCGAGTAACGCGAATAGCCATAGGCCCATTTGGTGACGAAGAGATAGTCGCCCTCGAGCAGCGTCGGCCGCATCGAGCCCGACGGAATGGAGAAGGGCTGGAAGAGCAGCGTGCGGATGACGAGCGCGAGCAGCAGAGCCTGGATGATGACGGAGACGGTTTCACCAAGTCCGCCGGATTTCTTCTGCGATTTTTCAGCCACGCTCATGTCGTCCTCGATTGTGCGATGTTGGTATAGAGTCTCGGCGCGCGCTGAGCAACGTCATGCCGCTCGTGGTCAGATGGAATCAATGTGGCGCTTGTTCGGCGGGCACTGCCTCGATGATCACAAAGGCTTGAGCAAGCGGGAAATCGTCGGTGATGGTGAGATGGATCAGCGCGCGGTGGCCTTTCGGCAGGATTTTCTCCAGCCTGGCCGCGGCGCCGCCGGTCAGCGCCATGGTCGGCGCGCCGCTCGGCAGGTTGACCACGCCCATGTCGCGCCAGAACACGCCCTCGGCCATGCCGGTGCCCAGCGCCTTGGCGCAGGCCTCCTTGGCGGCGAAGCGCTTGGCATAGGAAGCCGCGCGGGCGGCGCGCTTTTCCGACTTGGCCTGTTCCACCTCGGTGTAGATGCGCTGGACGAAGCGCTGGCCGTGCCGCTCCAGCGATTTCTCGATGCGTCTGATGTCGGTCAGGTCGCTGCCGATGCCGATGATCATTGCGCCGGCACTTCCCGTCCGCCCTGCCCTGCCTTCTTCTCGGCACGCTCGGCCATGCGCTTCCTGCGCTGCTCGCGAAACACGGTCATGCCCCAGCGGGTGATGGCGTAGAAGACGAGCCCAAAGACCAGGCCGAGCGGCACCGCACCGATCAGCATCGGTTCAAGAACGGGGTGCCAGAGCTTGGCGAAGGAAAGCTTGTGCATCATTTCGCCCAGATGCTCGGGCGGCCCGTGCTTCGGCAGATGTTCGTGCAGCAGCAGCTTGCCGGTTTCCCAGGACGCGCCCCACAAAAGCGGAAAGGTCAGCGGATTGCCGAAGAACACGGCGCCGAGCGCAGCCGCAACCAGATTGCCGGCGATGATCCAGCACAGCACGGCCGCGACGATGAAGTGGAAGCCAAGCGGGAAGAAGGAAGCAAAAACGCCCGCGGCGACGCCGGCGGCGACCGAATGCGGCGTCGCCTTCAGCCGCAGGATGCGTTTGGAGAAATACTGCACGGAACGTGAGAACGAGCGGCGCGGCCATAGATAAGTACGCACCCGCTCCAGGAGGCCATCAGGCTCTCGGCGTCGAAAAAGCACTCTGTTCCAGTTCCCGGTCCAACATGCGCTGCCCCTGCCACCACCGGGTCGCGCCAAACATATCTTGCGCTTCGAGGGCGCAGAAAGGCAACAAGACTTTGATATAGCGACGACCGAACCGCGCAACAACGAAACGCCGCCGCGATGGTCTGCCGCAGGCTGTAACAAGGCCGTCATTCTGGCGAAACTGAGGAAGACAACCGGGATGCGAGCCAAATGATCACCATTCGACCGGCGCGGGCCGAGGACGCCGAGGCACTGCCGCGGATCGAACAGTCCGCTGGATTGGCGTTCCGCGCCATAGCGGAACTGGCGTGGCTCGCCGACGGCGACAATGTCAGCGTCGAGCGGCACCGCGCGCTGATCGCGGGAGGCGCATGCTGGATTGCCGCCGACGAAGAGGACCGGCCGATCGGCTTTCTCAGCGCCGGGATCGAGGGCGACGCGCTGCATGTCTGGGAGTTGGATGTGGGCCTCGATCGGCAGGGCCAGGGCATCGGCCGCGCGCTGCTCGAGCGAGCGGTCGCGGACGCCAGGCGGCGCGGCCTGGCCGCGGTGACGCTGACCACGTTTCGCGCCGTCGCCTGGAACGCGCCCTTCTACCGCAAGTTCGGATTTCGCATTCTGGAAGATGCCGAGATCGACGGACGGCTGGCCAGCCTGCTCAGCGACGAGGCCGAGCACGGCATGGCTTCGGACCAGCGCTGCGCCATGCAGCTCGATCTCAGGTGAGCGGATACTCGCTGACCTCGACCAGGTTGCCGTCCGGATCGCGGAAATAGACCGACATCATCGGGCCGCGCGCGCCGATGCGCCGGACCGGGCCGACTTCGATCGCCACGCCATAGGC
>NZ_RZTO01000902.1:0-2333 GCF_003997225.1 Mesorhizobium sp. M2C.T.Ca.TU.002.02.1.1 | reverse complement strand
GGGTGGCGATGTAGTTGCCGGCGTTGAAGACGGCAAGCACGATCGGCCCCATCTGTTCTTCGATCGCGGCGGCTGTGCGCGCCATGCCGTGCTCGTCGGTCACGTCGCAGGGAAAGGACCTCACATGTCCGGACATTTGCGCCGTTTCGACGATCAGCGTGTCGGCTGGGTCTCCCGGCAGCGATGTCACCGCCACGGCATAGCCTTGATTGGCGAGATCCTTGGCCAGCGCGCGCCCAAGCCCGCTGCTGCCGCCCGTGATCCAGGCGACACCGTCTCTCGGATTGGCCCGGTAAAGTGTCATGGGGTTCCCGCAGATGTTCTGGTTTGCTCTAGCGGCGGAGAAATCGGTTGAAAAGAGCGGTTTTGCGCCTGTCACTGAAATGATCACGTGCGTTGCACCATCCGGAATGCGACTGGACCAGGCAAAATCTTGCCTTGAAACCGCGGCGTCCGGTTTTTAGGGTCTCGCCGCACACATGAAGGAATCCCACATGCCCCGTTCTGTGATCGAAGCGATCGGCAACACGCCCCTGATCCGGCTCAACAAGGCTTCGGAAGCGACCGGCTGTGAGATCCTCGGCAAGGCCGAATTCATGAATCCGGGGCAATCGGTGAAAGATCGGGCCGGCCTGTTCATCATCCGCGATGCCGAGCAGCGCGGCCTGCTCAAGCCCGGCGGGCTCATCGTCGAAGGCACCGCCGGCAACACCGGCATCGGCCTGACGCTGGTCGCCAAGGCGCTCGGCTACCGCACCGTGATCGTCATCCCCGACACGCAGAGCCAGGAAAAGAAGGACACGATCAAGATACTGGGCGCGGAGCTCATCGAAGTGCCGGCCGTGCCGTACAAGAATGCCAACAATTACATAAAACTGTCGGGCCGCCTTGCCGAGCAACTGGCACGCTCCGAACCCAACGGCGCGATCTGGGCCAACCAGTTCGACAATGTCGCCAACCGCGACGGCCATGTCCGCACGACCGCGCAGGAAATCTGGGCCCAGACCGGCGGCAAGATCGACGGCTTCGTCTCGGCCGTCGGCTCCGGCGGCACGCTCGCCGGTGTCGCTCTCGGGCTCAAGGGCAAGAGCAAGGACGTCAAGATCGCGCTCGCCGATCCGCTGGGCGCCGCGCTCTACAGTTTCTACACCAGCGGCGAGTTGAAATCCGACGGCAACTCGATCACCGAGGGCATCGGCCAGGGCCGCATCACCGCCAATCTCGAAGGCTTCACGCCGGACTTCTCCTACCAGATCCCGGACGAGGAAGCGTTGCCCATCATCTTCGACCTGATCCAGGAAGAGGGACTCTGCGTCGGCGGCTCGACAGGCATCAACATTGCCGGCGCCATCCGGCTGGCGCGCGAGCTCGGACCCGGCCACACCATAGTGACGATCCTTGCCGACTACGGCACGCGCTACCAGTCCAAGCTCTTCAATCCGCAATTCCTGCGCGGCAAGAACCTTCCGTTGCCGGGCTGGATGGAAGAAAAAGCCGACATTTCCGTGCCGTTCGAAAAGGTAGCATGATGGCGTACAGGACCGAGGCGCTGTTTCGCGACGACGCCTACCAGAAGACGGCCGAGGCCGAGGTCGTCGCCATCAACGATCGCGGCGGCATCCTTCTCGACCGCACGATCTTCTACGCCACGTCGGGCGGACAGCCGGGCGATGCCGGCATGCTCGAACGTGCCGACGGCGGCCGCATCGCGATCGCCGCCACCATCACCGGCGAGACCAAGGAAGAGATCATCCATGTGCCTGCGCCAGAACAGGCCTTGCCGGCAGTCGGCGAAAAGCTGAAGCTTCTCATCGACTGGGAGCGGCGACACCTCCTGATGCGCATGCATTCCGCCTGCCACCTGCTGACGGTCGTTTGCCCGTTTCCGATCACCGGTGCGGCGGTCGCCGAGGACGACAGCCGTGTCGACTTCGATATTCCCGACGCCGGCTTCACCAAGGAGGATGTGACCGCCCGGCTGATGGAGTTGGTGCGCGCCGACCATCCGATCTTCACCCGGCTGATCACCGACGAGGCGCTTGCCGCCAATCCCGGCCTCGTCAAATCGAAGAACGTCCGCCCGCCCGTCGGCACCGGCAAGATCCGCCTGGTCTGCATCGGCGACAACGGCTCGATCGACAGCCAGCCTTGCGGCGGCACGCATGTGAAGTCGACCGGCGAGGTCGGCGAGATCCACATCGGCAAGATCGAGAAGAAGGGCCGCGAGAACCGGCGCTTCCGCATCCGCTTCGGACCAATGCCGGCGAGCTGACGCTCGAAGAGATGGAGCATGATGTCGCCCGAAAACCGCTTCACACTTTTCGGTATCATGC
>NZ_RZTO01000901.1:0-2335 GCF_003997225.1 Mesorhizobium sp. M2C.T.Ca.TU.002.02.1.1 | reverse complement strand
CTTTCGGCAGGCGCCGCGGCACGCCTTCTGGCTGCGGCCGCCTGCACCACCACCGGCCCCTCGGAACCCCCGCCCATGGCGACCCCCAAAGGCGTCGAGGGCAATTGGATCGACGCCAAGGGCACCGGCCTGTCGACCTTCGCAGGCGGCAAGTTCACCACCGTCGCCACCGACACCGGCCAGAAGCTGTCGGAAGGCAGCTACACCATGACCGGGGCGACCTCGGTCGAGATCCACGGCACCTCGCTGATCCGCCAGACGCCGGTCAGCTTCAACTGCCTGATGGTCTCCACCAGCCAGCTCAACTGCACCAGCGCCAGCGGCCAGAATTTCGTGCTGACGCGCCGGGCTTGAGGGCTCGCGAATATTCGATCCACAGGGACGGCGGCGCGAGCCGCCGTCCTTTTTTGTGCCGGCAAACATCTCCCTGATTTGCGCTTGCATCGGCCGGGACCCGATGTGAACATGATCCGAGGCTGACTGTTATTTTCCGGTCAAGCGAGGGCATTAGACACTCTGAAGGTCAGCTCATCCGGGAGACGAAGATGAAGAAGATTGCCGCGATTCTAGCCCTGTCGGCCTCGGCGCTCGGCCTGTCGGCAGGCGTGTCTTTTGCCGACTACACGCTGAACATCCTGCATTTCAACGATTGGCACAGCCGCATCGAAGGCAACAACAAATACGAGTCGACCTGTTCGGCCGACGAGGAGACCAAGGGCGAATGCATCGGCGGCGCCGGCCGGCTGATCACCGCGATTGCCGAGGAGCGCAGGAAGCTCGAAGGCCAGAACGTGCTGCTGCTCAATGCCGGCGACAGCTTCCAGGGGTCGCTGTTCTACACCACCTACAAGGGCGCGGCGGAAGAGGAATTCCTCAATGATATCAAACCTGATGCGGTGACGCTCGGCAACCACGAATTCGATGACGGCGAGACCGCCCTGGTGCCTTACCTCGACAAGGCGAAATTCCCGATCGTCAGCGCCAATGTCGTGCCCAACGACAAGTCCGGCGCCAAGGACAAGATCAAGCCTTCGATCGTCGTCGAGGTCGGCGGCCAGAAGATCGGCATCGTCGGCGCCGTCACCAACGACACGCCGGAACTCGCCTCCCCCGGCCCGAACATCGCCATCACGGATGACGTCAAGGCGATCACCGCCGAGGTCGAGAAGCTCAAGGGAGAAGGCATCAACAAGATCATCGCGGTCACCCATATCGGCTACCGGCGCGAGCGCGACGTGATCGCCAAGATCCCGGGTATCGACGTGGTGGTCGGCGGCCACAGCCACACGCTGCTGTCGAACACCGATCCGAAGGCCGAGGGACCGTACCCGACGATGGTCGACAACCCGGACGGCTACAAGGTGCCGGTCGTGCAGGCGGCGTCCTATTCGAAATATCTCGGCGAGTTCAAGGTCGTGTTCGACGACAATGGCAACGTCAAGGAAGCCAGCGGCGCCCCGATCTATCTCGATAAGTCGATCACGCCCGATCCCACTGTCCTTGCCCGGATCAAGGAGCTCGGTGCGCCGATCGAGGCATTGAAGAACAAGGAGGTGGCCGAGACCACCAAGGCGATCGACGGCAGCCGCGAGAATTGCCGCGCGCGCGAATGCGAGATGGGCAATCTCGTCTCCGACGCCATCCTCGACCGCACCAAGGGCCAGGGCGTCGAGATCGTCATCTCGAACGGCGGCGGCCTGCGCGCCTCGATCGACCAGGGCACGGTGACCATGGGCGAGGTGCTGACCGTGCTGCCGTTCCAGAACACGCTGGCGACCTTCAAGATCTCGGGCAAGGACCTTGTCGCCGGCCTCGAAAGCGGTCTCAGCCAGGTCGAGGACGGCGCCGGCCGCTTCCCGCAGGTCGCCGGGCTGAAATATTCCTTCGACAAATCGGTCGCGCCCAATGCCGGCCGCGTCAAATCGGTCGAAGTGATGGAGAACGGCGCCTGGGCGCCGATCAATCCGGACAAGCAGTATCTGGTGGCCACCAACAACTATGTCCGCCAGGGCGGCGACGGCTACAAGGTCTTCGCCGACAAGGCGACGGACGCCTATGACTACGGCCCGGGCCTCGAACAGGTGGTGGCCGATTATCTCGGCGCGCATCGCCCCTACACGCCCAAGCTCGACGGCCGCATCACCGAGATTGCGGCAACGACGGCCGCGGCCGAACCGGCCAAACCCGCGGAACCGGCCAAGCCCGCCGAGACCGCTCCCGCCGCCCAGGCGCCTGCGGCCGAGGCGGCAAAACCGGCCGAGGCTGCGCCGGCAAACAGCGAACCGGCGATGCCGGCTCTGCCTTCCGGTTCGAGCGCCATTGCCGGCACGCCGCC
>NZ_RZTO01000900.1:0-2349 GCF_003997225.1 Mesorhizobium sp. M2C.T.Ca.TU.002.02.1.1 | reverse complement strand
CTTCTTCCTGCTCGGCTTCCTCGTTGTCGGCCTTGGCGCCGCGCTTCGGACCCTTGTTGAGGTTGACCTCGATGAGGCGCACCGCCTCGGTCTCCGACATGCGGTTCACCGCGGCGATCTCGCGAGCCATGCGGTCGAGCGCGGCTTCGTAGAGCTGACGCTCGGAATAGGACTGCTCCGGCTGGTTGTCCGCGCGGTAGAGGTCGCGCACCACTTCCGAGATCGAGATCAGGTCGCCGGAATTGATCTTGGCGTCATATTCCTGGGCGCGGCGCGACCACATGGTGCGCTTGATACGGGCGCGGCCCTGCACGACCTTCAGCGCGCGGTCGACATAGTCCTCTTCCGACAGCTTGCGCATGCCGATCGAGGTCGCCTTGGCGACCGGAACCTTGAGCCGCATCTTGTCCTTCTGGAAATCGATGACGAACAGTTCCAGCTTGTGGCCTGCCACTTCCTGCTCGTCGATCGCCACGATCTGGCCAACACCATGCGCCGGATAGACGATGAACTCGCCGGTCTTGAAACCGTGACGCGCTGCGCTGGACTTCTTCTGCGGGGTGATCGTTGCCATTACGCCCTGAACTCCTTAGTTGTAGCGCCGGCATGGCGGCGCCGGCTGAAACCCACGCGATCGGCGACAGCCGACCGTTAGCCGCGCAACGGGATGAGCCCACCGGAAAAGCAGGGACCGGCATATCGCACGAATGCGAGCGCGTGCCCCAGATCGCTCTGGTCCGGATCTAAAAGCTCACCTTTCAGTGATTTGGGGCGTTAGCGCCATAAATCGACGTCGTGTCACCGGCATGTTTCGCTTATGTAACACAAAAAGTCGGAAGAATCAAGGTTTTGCTGCGTTCGCTAACGCCAAACGAGGTCGCTGCCTGTCAAGACAGTAATTGTATCGGTCCCGTTACGTCGCGTCAGGCCGGTGTTGCCGGCCGCTCCATCAATCGCCCTCGCCGGGCTCCGCCGAGAAATATTTCTCGAACTTTCCAGGCTCGCCGTCAAAGGTCTTGGCGTCCGCCGGCGGCTCTTTCTTGGCGGTGATGTTCGGCCATTTCTCGGCATATTCCGAGTTGATCTGCAACCATTTGTCGAGACCGCCCTCGGTGTCCGGCTTGATCGCGTCGGCCGGGCATTCGGGCTCGCACACGCCGCAGTCGATGCACTCGTCGGGGTGGATGACGAGCATGTTCTCGCCCTCGTAGAAACAGTCGACCGGACAGACCTCGATGCAGTCCATGTATTTGCATTTGATGCAATTGTCGGTCACGACATAGGTCATTGCAGGCTCCGGAACGTCCCGATTTGCTCGGCTTTTTCAGGTTGAGGTAACGCCTTTGCCGGCTGCTTGCAAGGGCGGGGCATTCGGGCGCTGTCGGCATCGGGAAAAGGAATTCCAACGGTCCCGCCGCTGGCGGTACGGTCGACCTTATTCAGTCATCGCCGAGCAGGCGGTCGGTCTGCCGCCGCTCGCGTTTGGTCGGGCGGCCGCTGCCGGCCTCGCGCAGTGCCGGAATGGCGTCCGGAACCGCTCCGCCTTTGGGCGTCGGCGCCGGCGACATGTCCTCGTAGAGCAGCCGCGCCTCGTCGGCCGGGCCGCGCCGCGTGCCGCAATTGACCACCTTCCAGACCAGGATGCGGCCCTCGAGCGTGATGGTCAGCACGTCGCCGGGCTTGACCAGATCCGAGGCCTGCGCTGCTTTGTCGCGATTGATGCGCACGCGTCCGGCGACGACGATTTTCGCCGCCAGCGAGCGCGATTTCACCGCGCGCGAGAAGAACAGCCATTTGTCGACGCGCTGGCGGCCTTCTCCGACCATCGGGGCTAGCTTTGTTGGAGCATGATCTCGCCCGAAAACCGGTTCCCACTTTTCGCTGACGCGGTCCTTCGGTTCGAGATCATGCTGTCTCTTCGTTGGAGCATGATCTCGCCCGAAAACCGCTTCCCACTTTTCGGGATCATGCTCGCGCCTATTTCTTCAGCTGGTCGCGCAAGGCGGCGAGCTTGGCGAAAGGCGAATCCGGGTCGAAGCGCTGCGGGCGTTCCTCGCGCGGCTTGCTCTGGAAGGCCGGCTTGCCGCCAGAAGCGTTGCCCTTGCCGTCCTGCCTGTTGCCTTTCCAGTCGGGCCGGCCGTCGCGGCGGCCTCCTTCGGGGCGCTCGCCTTGCGGCCTGCCTTCGCGCCGATCGCCTGTCTCCGGCCTCGGCTTGAACTTCGATCGGTCGAAGCGCGGCTTGCCGGTGCCGTCGCGGCGGCCTTCATGCGCCGGCTTGTCGCCGGGCATGCCGCCGGCGCCTGCCTCGCGTGAGGGCTGGCCGCCACGCGGGCGATTGTCGCGGCGGTT
>NZ_RZTO01000008.1:0-26636 GCF_003997225.1 Mesorhizobium sp. M2C.T.Ca.TU.002.02.1.1 | reverse complement strand
GCGTTTTTCGAAGGAAATATGGACCCGATCGCCATAAAGGTTCGAGACGGGGCGGATGGGAAAGATATAGGAATTTTATAGGAGTTTTGGCCGGCCCGGCCTGCCTGCTCCTTGCGGCGCCATCGGCCTGCTTGCAGGTCAGACGCCGCGAATAAAAACGCATATATAAAGCGGCGTGGAATCCCCTCTCGAATTCATATGAAGCGGCCGTCTATCTAGTCGTGCTGTCATCGCTCGCCCGAATTCCGGCAAGCGCGAAATCGAGTTTCAAAATGCACTTCGCATCATTCAGGATGGCTCCCCGGCTGGGCCAAAACATTCCGACGGAATATTTCATCCTGGCCAATTTGAAGAACGACGGAGCGGTCATCGGCCGGCTCGCGGACCACCTGATCCGCGAGACAGTGGTCGACGGCCATGGCTCCAGCTATCGCTATGTCGGCGTTGCGACACGCGGTCCGGACGGACGGTATGACGTCGAGGCGCTGCGGCCCGGGGAGTGGATTGTCCAGCCGGGCCTGGTCTATGCCCTCGAAACCAAAGGCTAAAGCGCGTCACGATCGTTCAGATTCGCTCCATGCGCTTTAGGCTTTTGATTTTACACATGTCTTTATCCCGAAACCGGTTCCCACTTTCGGGAGACATGCTTTAGAGGATTGCGTATCCGCGCTCGTCCTATCGGCGCCGGCAGACCGCCGACACCCGCTGGCGAAGTTCGCCGCCGGTATCGTCAAGAGCAGCCAACGCCTCGCGGATCGCTTTTGCCGTTGCCGCCTCGACGGAAACCAGGGGCAAGCGGGCATCCGGACCGAGCCCCAGGACGACATGCAGCGCGTATTTGACGGGAACCGGATTGCTCTCCAGCTCAAGCGCGGCAATCAGCGGCCGGAGGCGATGATGGATCGCCCGGGCGGTGTGGGTGTCGTCGCGCCTCAGGGCGTCATGCATGTCCGCACACAGGCGAGGCGTGATGTTCGAGACCACTGAAATCGTCCCGCGTCCGCCCATCGTATTGAAACCGAACGATGTCGAGTCGTGACCGGACAGACAGATGAAGCGACGCCTCAGAACCGCCGGCAGCGAGGACTGGCGGGTGAGGTCGCCGGTGGCATCCTTGATGCCCACGATGGTCGGGATCTGCGCCAGTCTCTCGAGCGTTTCCGGCGACAGGTCGACACCGGTACGGCCGGGGACGTTGTAGACGATGATCGGGATCCTGACCCGGCGGGCAACGGCCTCGAAGTGGCGGACGATGCCTTCCTGGCTTGGCCGGTTGTAGTAGGGCGTGACGACAAGGGCCGCATCCGCGCCGAAGGCTTCCGCCGCCGAGGAAAGGGCGATCGTGGATTCGGTGTTGTTGGTGCCGGTGCCGGCGATGACGGGAACCCTGCCGCCGGCGACCTTGACGCAGAGCGCTACGATGTCGAGGCGCTCTTCCCATGACAGCGTCGGCGCTTCGCCGGTCGTGCCGCACGGCACCAGACCGTTGATGCCTGCATCGATCTGCCAATGCAGGAGCCGCTCCAGGCCTTTCAAATCCACTTCGCCTTCCTTGAACGGCGTCACCAGCGCGGTGATGGCGCCGCTCAGGCGTGCCCTGATCCGATCAGATGTCATGACGGTCGAATCCTCTCTGCAGGCTTGGCCTGGAAACACTCGGGCTGTCGGTCGTGCACGGCCCGTCCAGGCAGGCGGACAGCAATGCCATCAGCACGGCGGCGGCCAGGTCGGCATGCTCCGCCTGATATGGTCGGATCATTCCAGCGCCGTCCGGTGGCCGGTCGTGGATGACGCAGATCCAGGTCCGGGCGCGCATCGCGATGCTCGCGATCGAGCGGCTCGGCCTGCCCAGCTCAGTCAGGAGGACCGTGGCCTCAAGCAAGGCGCCGTCCTCGATCAGGCGGGCAAACCGTCGCCCGGACGCGGACGACTTGTCGAGCGACAGGCCGATCGCGGCTTCCCACAACTGGTGGTCCAGCAGTCGGCTGACGCAGCCGATGCGGTCGATCAGCACGGATAAATCGGTACTGTCGCTTGTAGCCATGGCCGAAACCATTTCCGGGCCGCAGAGGAAGCAGGCCGACAAGATCAGCCGAAGAGCGAAAGACGAGAGGTAGCGAAGCGGATGGCGTCGGCGCGATGGCCGCTCTCCATCATGGCGAAATGGACCGCAGCCGCGCGGTCGGCGAAGACGCCGCCGGCATGGCCTTCCTCGTCACGCGCGATCCAACGGCCCTCGCCATCGCGCCCGACGACGAAGCGTTGGAGCACATTTTCGACAGGGGAAATCCGGGAACTGGGCATATTGGTCTCCATGATGATCTCTGAAAACCGGATCAGGAGGCGGACGCTGCGACAAAAGCGGCGGCAAGCAGCAGGCCTGCCACCGCAAGCAGCCGCACGAACACCATCGGCTCGGGCATGGCGGTCGGTGGCGGATCCTTATCCGCCGCCTCCCTGGCATGCTCGACTTCCGATATCGGCAGCGGCCGATGGGTCGGCAGGTAAAATCCCGTTGTGCGGTACATCGCTTTGGTCCTCCTTCTCGGTCATCTGCGCCGAAAAGTAGAAGCCACCGCATTTGAATTCGAGACGGGCGGAACCGAGAAGAAATAAGAAAGTCATATATTTGCCGGGCCTCGGATATAGAGGCCAGGCATGTGGCGTGCCCGCTCCGGGACCGCGGACCGCCTACAGCGCCGGCCGCCGATCCTTCCACGGCATGGCGTCTTCCAGATGCGATGATAGCGCCAGCACCGTCGCCTCGTCGCCATAGCGGCCGACGAGCTGCACGCCGATCGGCACGCCGCCGGCCGACTGCCCGAGCGGCAGCGAGATCGCCGGCAGGCCGGAGATGTTGAACGGGAAGTTGAAGACCGCGTCGCCCCATTTGGCGTTGTAGCGGTCGAGATCGGTTTCCGACATGTCGTAATAGCCGAGCGGGCGCGGCAGCTGCGTCAGCGTCGGGGTGATGAAGATGTCGTAGGCGTTGAGGTCGCCGACAATGTCGCGGCCGATCAACCTCAGTTGCTCGACATCGGAGATATGCTTGATGCCGCTGGTCGCGCGACCGCGCTGGATGATCGCCCAGGTCAGCGGTTCGACATCGTTCGTGGTTACGGGGCGGCCGACCAGCGTCTCCAGGAAATCGAAAGTCGCCGCCGTCTGCACGCAGGTCATGTCGGTGTAGGTCCTCCATACCGCGTCGGCATCGAGCGGCATGTCATGCTCCTCGATGGCGTGGCCGAGGCGTTCGAGCGCGGTGACCGTAGAGAGCACGGTCGCCTTGACTTCGGGATCGATCGCCGTGCCGTTCGGTGGCGTGATGGTGAAGCCGATGCGCAATTTCTTCGGCGCACGCGCGGAAAGGTTCAGCCAACTGTCAGTGGGAACCGGCGGCGTGTAGGCGTCGCCGGGCAGGGCGCCGGCCACCGCGTCGAGATAGGCGGCGGTGTCGCGCACGGTGCGCGAGCAGCAGAGGAAATAGGCGCCGCCATACCAATAGTCGCCGAAGGGGGCGAGGCTGACGCGGCCGCGCGACGGTTTCAGACCGACGATGCCGCAGCAGGATGCCGGCACGCGGATCGAGCCGGCGCCGTCGCTCGCTTCGGCGATCGGCACCATGCGCGACGCGATCGCGGCCGCAGCGCCGCCGCTCGAGCCGCCCGGCGTGATGCCTTGCTTCCACGGGTTCTTCGTCGTGCCGTAAAGCTTTGGCTCCGTTGTGATAGACCAGCCATTCTCGGGCGCGTTGGATTTGCCGACGAGCACCAGGCCGGCGGCCTTTATGCGGCGTACCACCTCGCTGTCGGAATCGGCGACGAAGTCCTTGAGGTAGCGGCAGGAGTTGGTGTTGGGAGCGCCCTTCCAGGACGAGGCGAGCTCCTTGAGCAGATAGGGCACGCCGGCGAAGGGCGCGTTCTTGTCCACTGTCGCCGCCTGGGTGCGTGCCATGTCGTAGAGTCGATGGATGACCGCGTTGAGCTGTGGGTTGAGACGCTCGATCGTGGTGATCGCCGCTTCGACCAGCTCGGCGGGAGAAACCTCGCCGCGCTTCACCAGCCCGGCGAGCGCCAGCGCGTCGGAGCCTGTGTAGGTTTCGAGCAGGCTCTCCGAAATCGCGACCATGTGTTTCCTCCCTTTAGGTTCTCACTGAAGGCTGAGAATGGCTCGGTGGCCTCTCCCTCACCCAGCCTCCGCTTCGCTCGGCTGACCTCTCCCCGGCGGGGAGAGGAACTTGTCAGCGCTAGCGCTTCCTTCTTCTCCCCGCCGGGGAGAAGGTGGCCGCGAAGCGGCCGGATGAGGAGGCGTGGCGCGACCGTGGCTGTGAGTCTTCACGCCAGCTCGACGGTGCGCTTTTCCGCGATGCTCTGCTCGGCGGCCAGCACGATGCGCAGGCTGTTGACTGCGGCATCCATCTGCTCGGTCAAGTCGAGGTCCTCGCGGATGGCGCGCAGGAAAAAGGCCTGCTCGCGGTCGCAGAGTTCCTGGTGCCCGGGCTCGTCCTCCATGCTGACGATCTCGTCCGGCTTGGCAAAATTCTTGTCGCCGTCGACCTGAGCATAGTGGATCTTCAGCGCGTCGGTCTTGGTGTGGCGGTCGATGTCGGCGGAATCGGACACCTCCTCGGCGTCCTTGGCGCTGCTCGCCCCCTGGCCGGCGACGATCGAGACCGCGCCCTTCGGGCCGACCACGTCTTTCACGAAATAGGCCGTCTCGCTCATCATCGGGCCCCAGCCTGCTTCGTACCAGCCGACCGAGCCGTCATCGAAGGTGACGTGCAAATGGCCGTAATTCTGCTTGTCGGCCTCGGCCCAGAGTTTTGCGCCGATGCCATGCACGCGCACCGGCTTGGCGCCGGTCAGCTGGCACATGACGTCGACATAGTGCACGCCGCAGTCGACGATCGGGATCAGCGAGTCGATCAGGTTCTTGTGCCAGTGCCAGGCGGTGCCGCTGCTCTGCTGGTTGAGGTTGAGGCGCATCACCAGCGGCTTGCCGAGCGTCTTGCCGACCTCGATGAATTTGATCCAGGACGGGTGCACCCGCAGGATATAGCCCAGCACCAGCTTGCGGTTCTTGGCGCGCGCCGCGGCCACCACCTTCTCGGCGTCCGCGATGTTGGTGGCCAAGGGCTTTTCCATGAACACATGGCAGTTGGCGGCGATCGCCTTCAGCGCGTATTCGGCGTGCGTGTTCGGCCAGCTGTTGATCGAGACCGCGTCCGGCCTGGTCTCCTTCAGGGCCAGGTCGAAATCCTCGTAGAGCGGGTAGCCTGCGAGTTCTTTCGGGATCTTCTTGTTGCTCTTGATGTTGCGGCTCATGATGCCGACGATCTCGAAGCCGTCGGAGCGGTGATAGGCGCTGGCATGGGAGGCGCCCATGTTGCCCAGACCAACCACCAGGATTCTTACTTTGCCGGCCATGTCAGCCTCCTCGATGCTTTGAACGATAATTCGGGCGGCGCCATGCGCCGCCCGTGGTCGATCGGTCCGTCTTATTTGACGGCGGAATCGAACAGGTGCGCCTTGATCTTGTCGACGTCGAGCGCGGCGAAGCCTTCCGACAGTTTCACGCCGTCGGCGTCAGCCTTGACCTTGGCCTTGTCGAAATCGTTGGCGGCCGGGATCAGGTCGTTGGTGCAGACATCCTCCGCCTTCACCGGCGCGGTGATCTGGCCAATTTTCAGGATCTCGTCGAAGAAGCCCTGCCAGCTCGCCATGTCGTGCGAGCCCCAGCCGCCGCGCTTGTCCATGTCGCCGCGGAAGACGTTGATCTGCTGCAGGATCGACGTCGTGCCGAGCTCGGGACCGAGGTTCTTGGCCAAGGTCGGGAACTGCTCGAACACGGCCTCGACCGCGGCGCGCGGATTCTGGTAGCCGAATTCGAGGCCCATGGCCCAGCCGCGCAGGTATTTTTCCAGGAAGGCCTTCTTGTCGGCGTCCTCGAGGTCGGCGGCGCGCACGACGAAGGTGTTGGCGGGCAGCTTGGAATTCTGCACGCCGAGCCAGTATTCGAAGTCGAGGCCCTTGGCGATCCATTCGGCGCGCAGGCCCTCCCAGGAGAGCGCCGCATCGCCCTGGCCACCGGCAAGCGCGGTACCCCAGGTCGGCCAGCCGGCCTCGACATATTTCACCTTCTTGATGTCGACACCCTGGGCTGCCAGCAGCGGATCGACGATCGCCTGCCAGGCGGCGGAGCCGAGCAGGATGGTCTTGCCTTCGAGGTCCTTGAGGTTCTTGGTGCCCTGGCCCTTGCGGAAGGCGATGCTGAAGGTGTCGCGCGCGCCCATGTGGAAGACGGACTTCAGCTTCATGCCGTTCTGGATGGCGAAGGAGAAGACACCGGGCGAGGGGAAGCCCATGTCGGCCTGCCCGACATCGACGAACTTCACCGTCGCGGTGCCGTCCGACGGGCCGGGCTGCATGTCGGTGGCGAGGTCGCCGAAATAGCCCGCCTTCTTGGCCGACCAGTAGGGATAGTCGTCCAGCACTTCGAGCGTGCCGCGCGGCGAGATCCAGGTGAATTTCTCATAGCCCGCCGCCCTGGCCTTAAGGCCGGACGCGCCGAGCGCGGTGGCGGTCACGACGCCCGCCGCCGTCACCTGCAGGAAGTAGCGGCGGCTGATGCCCGCTCTTGTCGCTGTGTCGAATGAGCTTTTGTTGGTCATGGCATTCCCCTTTGTTGATTGCTTGCCTTCGCCCGCCTCCCGGGCGACCCCGTCTTTTCGCTTATGTCTCCCAGCTCGCCCATTTCTTGCCGATCAGGAAGAACAGCACGTAGATCAGGATGCCGAGCGTCGACAGGATCAGCACCACCGCGAAGAATTGCGGCATCTGGATCATCGACGAATAGGAGGTCAGCCGGTTGCCGAGGCCGAAGCCGCCGCCGACCATCTCGGCGCCGACGGCGGTGAGCAGCCCGAAGATCGCGCCGATCATCAGGCCGACCAGGATCATCGGCAGCGCCATCGGCGCGCGGATCTTCCAGAAGATCTGCAGCGTGCTCGCGCCGTAGGAGCGGGCCAAGGCGATCTTGGCGCTGTCGACGCGACGGAAGCCGGTCGCGGCATTGATCATCACCATCGGGCCGGCGGCCAGGGCCACGGCGATGATGCGCGGCGTGTAGCCGAAGCCGAAACGCAGGATGAGCAACGGCACCAGCGCCAGCATCGGCGTGGTGACGAGGATCAGGATATAAGGGGCGACGATCTTTTCGGCGAAGGGAAACTGGGTAATCACCGCGGCCATCACAAGGCCGACGACGGCGCCGATGGCGAAGCCCGAGACAAGCTCGACCAGCGTGTAGCCGAGATGCGGGGCGATCAGCGGGAACTCGTCGAACAGGGCGTAAACGATCGAGCTCGGCGGCGGCATGATGTATTGCGGTACGTGGAAAATGCGCAGCGCCAGCTCGATGCCGCCGATGATGACCACGGCAACGGCAAGGATCGCGGCCACTTCGGCGCCGGATTTGATGCCGGGGCCGCTGGCGAAGGCGGACAGGTTGGTCAGGCTGACGTCCTGCCCATCTCCCGATTTGGCTTTCGAGAATTCCGGAATGGCGTCGCCCCCGCTCACGGCCTGATCCTCACGATTTCGGCTGATGGCCGTTCCGGCGCCTTTGGCCGGACGCGCTCGCCGACGATGTCCATCTTGATCTTGTTGGTGAGGTCGAAGACTTCCTTCGTCGCCATGATCTCCAGCGAACGCGGTCGCTCGAACGGCACGTCGTAGATCTTGGCGACGCGGCCGGGCCGCGTCGTCAGCACCACCACGCGATCGGAGAGGAAGATCGCTTCCTCGATCGAGTGGGTGATGAAGACGATGGTGGTCTTGGTGTCGAGCCAAATCTCCTCGACGAGGCGGTTCATCTCCTCGCGGGTGAAGCTGTCGAGCGCGCCGAAGGGCTCGTCCATCAGCAGCACGGATGGCTTCAGCGCCAGCGCGCGCACGATCGCGGCGCGCTGCTGCATGCCGCCGGAAAGCTCGCGCGGGAACTTGCCGCCGAAGCCGTCGAGCCCGACGCGGTTCAACAGATGCGCGATCCAGGCGCGGTCGGGCTTCTCGCCCTTGATCTCGAAGGGGAAGTTGATGTTGGCGTCGAGATTGCGCCACGGAAGCAGGTTCGCTTCCTGGAAGACGATGCCGATTTCGGGGCGCGGTCCGGTGATCTCCTTGCCGTCGAGCAGGATGGAGCCGCCTGTCAGCCGATGCAGGCCCGACATCGACCACAACAGCGTGGTCTTGCCGCAGCCGGAGGGGCCGACGATCGAAACGATCTCGTTGGATTGCACATCGAGGCTGCAGCGATCCAGCGCCAGCAGATCGCCGGAGCCCGTCTGATAGACCTTCGTCGCTGCCTGCACGCCGAGCTTCGGCGTTCTTGCGCTTGCCGTAGTCATGCTCCCCCTCGGAGACTGCGCGATGGGTTGCCGGAGGCCCCATCTGTCCGCAAAATCAGTCTGTAACTATCCTACTTTACTGTCAAGCGGCGACCGATGTCGGAAGCAATCAGCTTCAATCAGATTTTATCTAAACGTCTGATTTTCATCACCTTTATGATCCCTTGCGATGTGTGTTACTTTCCTACATACTCGCTTCGGTTGATTGCCTATGGCCAGCAGGCGGATAATCGCGAAGATGACAGGTCCCGAAGCGGGCTGGGGAGGACTGGCCAATGACCGAAGCTGACAGCCAGGTGTTGCGAACGACCGACGAAGACGGCGGCCGGCACGACCATGTCAGGCGCATTCCCGATATCATCTCGCAGGTGAAGGACAGCTATGCGGAGCTGCGGCCGGCCGAGCGCCGCGTCGCCGATGTCGTGCTCGACGACGTCAAATATGCGGTCGATGCTTCCAATGCCGCGCTTGCGCAGCGCGCCGGAGTCAGCGAGCCGACGGTGACCCGTTTCTGCCGCGCCATCGGCTGCGACGGCGTGCGCGACTTCAAGCTGAAGCTGGCGCAGAGCCTTGTCGTCGGCGCGCTTTATCTCGCCACCAAGCCGCAACCCACGAACAGCGACAGCGGCATGCCGTTCTGGAACGCCGTCTTCGGCGAGGCGCGGCGCGCGCTGCAGGAAGCGGAGCGACAGATCGATCCGGGACAGTTGCAGAGGGCGGCGGAGCTGATCGCCACGGCGCGGCAGGTGACGGTGTTCGGCCTCGGCGGCAGTTCGTCGGCTCTGGCGCAGGAAACGCAATACCGCCTGTTCCGCTACGGAATCACCATCAGCGCGCAATGCGATCCCTATTTGATGCGCATGACCGCCTCGACATTGAAGCCGGGCGATCTGGTCATCGCGATCTCGGCCACCGGCCGCACGCGCGAGGTGATCGAAGCGGTGGAACTCGCCAAGCATTACCGCGCCAACGCGATCTGCGTGACGGCGCCGGACACCGAGCTGACGCGGGTCTGCGACGCGCGGCTGACGGTTGCCGTGCCCGAATATCCCGACACGCTGAAGCCGACCGCGTCACGCTACGCATTCCTGGCGGCCATCGATCTTCTCGCGGTGGCGACCGCCTACAGGATCGACGGTCCGGCGCGCGAGACGGTGCGCCGCATCAAATACAACGCCCAGATCCATCGGACAGGTAAGGAGATGGAGCCGCTGGGAGATTAGCGACTATTCCTTCCCCCCTTGTGGGAGAAGG
Organism: Mesorhizobium sp. M2C.T.Ca.TU.002.02.1.1; assembly: GCF_003997225.1. Classification (NCBI taxonomy): domain Bacteria; kingdom Pseudomonadati; phylum Pseudomonadota; class Alphaproteobacteria; order Hyphomicrobiales; family Phyllobacteriaceae; genus Mesorhizobium; species Mesorhizobium sp. M2C.T.Ca.TU.002.02.1.1. The sequence continues at coordinate 16,978 of NZ_RZTO01000008.1, read as the reverse complement.
TGGCCTCGCGAAGCGAGGTCGGATGAGGGGTGCTCCAGGAAAAGCCAGCGTCTCACTCCGCTGGAACACCCCTCATCCGTCTCGGCGCTATCGCGCCGATCCACCTTCTCCCACAAGGGGGGAAGGGGAAGGGCGGCGCCCCCGGCTCCGATAAATGAATTCGAACTGAAAAAGGGAACGAAGAAAAAATGCTCGACATCGCACCATCGCAACAGGCGGCTACCTGGCTCGGCGCCTTCGGCCGGGCGCTCGAGGCCGGCGATATCGAGGCGGCGACCGGCCTTTTCGTGGAGGATTGCTACTGGCGCGATCTTTTGACCTTCTCATGGAACATCAAGACCATGGAGGGGCAGGCCGCGATCCGCGAGATGCTGAAGGCGACGCTCCGCGTGGCGCAGCCATCGCATTGGCGGGTGTCCGGCGAGCCAAGCGTCGACGATGGCACCGTCGAAGCCTGGTTCACGTTCGAGACGACGGTGGCGCGCGGCGAGGGCATCCTGCGGCTCAAGGACGGCCGCTGCCGCACGCTGTTCACGGCGATGAGCGAGCTCAAGGGTTTCGAGGAGCAGAAGGGTCCGGCGCGGCCGCTCGGCATCCGCCACAAGGCCGACCCGAAGCGCGAGACCTGGGCGGAAGCCCGGGCACGCGAGGCGCGCGATCTCGGCGTGCACGAGCAGCCCTATTGCCTGGTGATCGGCGGCGGGCAGGGCGGCATCATGCTGGGCGCCCGGCTGCGGCAGCTCGGCGTGCCTACGCTGGTCATCGAAAAGAATGCGCGGGCCGGAGATTCCTGGCGCAACCGCTATCGCTCGCTCGTGCTGCACGATCCGGTCTGGTACGACCATCTGCCCTATGTTCCGTTCCCGGAAAACTGGCCGGTCTTCACGCCCAAGGACAAGATGGGCGACTGGCTGGAAATGTATGCCCGCGTGATGGAGCTGAACTACTGGGTCGCCACCAGATGCATCAGCGCCGCCTATGACGAGGCCGAAAAGGTCTGGACCGTGGTGGTCGATCGCGTCGGCCAGCGCATCACGCTGAAGCCGAAGCACATCGTCTTCGCCACCGGCGCTTACGGGCCGCCACGGCAGATCGAGCTGCCGGGCGCCGAGAGCTTCAAAGGCGAGCTCCTGCATTCCAGCCAGTATTCCACCGGCGAGAAATTCCGCGGCAAGCGCGTCGCCGTTATCGGTGCGGCAAGCTCGGGCCATGATGTCAGCGTCGATCTGTGGGAAGCGGGCGCCAAGGTCACCATGGTCCAGCGTTCGCCGACCACAGTGGTGAAATCCGACACGCTGATGGACGTCGGCTTCGAGATATTCTCGGAAAAGGCGCTGGCGCGCGGCATCACCACCGACAAGGCCGACATGATCGTCGCCTCGACGCCGTTCGCGCTGGTGCCGAAGGGCCAGCGAGCGCTCTACGACGTGATCAGGGCGCGCGACGCGGATTTCTACAAGCGTCTCAGCGACAGCGGCTTCGCCATCGACTTCGGCGAGGACGAAACCGGACTGTTGATGAAGGCCTATCGCACCGGCTCGGGCTATTACATCGACGTCGGCGCCTGCGAGCTGATCCTGAACGGCGAGATCGCGGTGAAAAGCGGCGTCGGCATCAAGTCGCTGACGCCGGACGGTATCCTGTTCGAGGACGGCAGCGAGCTCGCCGTCGACGCCATCGTCTGCTGCACCGGCTACCAGTCGATGAACGAGACGGTGGCAGGGATCGTCTCGCGTGAGGTCGCCGACAAGGTCGGCCCGTGCTGGGGCCTCGGCTCCGGCGTGAAGGGCGATCCCGGTCCGTGGCAGGGCGAGCTGCGCAACATGTGGAAGCCGACGGCGCAGGAAGCGCTGTGGTTCCATGGTGGCAACCTCGCGCTGTCGCGGTTCTATTCGAAGTATGTGGCGCTGCAGCTCAAGGCGCGGATGGAGGGGATCGCGACGCCTGTTTATGGCGAGCCGAGTAACGCGCGAACTTAGCGTTCGTCATCCTAAGGGCGGAGCAAGGAGCGAGCGACGCGCGCGGACCCTAGGATCCATGCCGTGACATCCGTGGCGTGCGCAAGCGGACCAGAACGGGCGTCTCGCGCGGGGACCGTTCCAAGCCTTATTCTGCACCGCCGCATTCTTCGGCGATAGTCATGGCATGGATTCTAGGGTCTGCGCTCCGCTTCGCGTCGCTCCGCCCTAGAATGACGACTTTGAGGGACCAAAATGCCTGGCCGCCACATCCACATGGGTATGATGCGCATGCGCCTCGAAGCGCTCGGTCTCGTTGTGGTCGGGCGCTTCGTTCGGCCACCATTTGCCGCCGATGACGATGCCGTTGGAGACCAGGCGCTGGTCCGCGACCAATGACGCTCCGACAGCGTCGACGAAGGTGAAACGGCCCTGCTGAAGCCTGAGCACCGCGACATCGCCGATGCCGCCGACCTTCAGCGCACCGAGCTCGGGCCGGGCAATCGCTTCAGCGGGGTTCACCGTCGCCGCGCGCAGCACCTCGACCAGCGGCATGCCGAGCGCCATGAGCTTCGACATGCAGACCAGCATGTCGAAGGCCGGGCCGTCGACGCAGTAGAGATGCACGTCGCTCGAGATAACGTCCGGCGCGAGACCCTCGGCGAGCATCGCCTTCGCCACCTCGAAGTCGAAGGAGCCCATGCCGTGGCCGATGTCGAAGATGACGCCGCGTTCGCGCGCCAGGCGCATGTCGGGCCGCACCGCGCCGGAGGCGAAGACCGGCGCGTTGGGGAACGGCCGGAAGCAGTGGGTGAGGATGTCGCCGCGCCGTAGCCTGGGCAGCACCTCCGAGCGGCCGGGCGGCGGCTCATCGATATGCGCCATCAGCGGCAGGCCGGCCTTGTCGGCGGCTTCGAGCGCGAGGTCGACCGGCGCGATGCCGCTCGTGCCGCCGGCATGCTTGCCGGAGCGGACTTTGACGCCGACGACGACATCGGCGTGCTCGCGCACCGCGGCCACCGTCTCGCGCGGCTCGCAAAGCCTGAGATCGCTGCATTCGCCGACGGACACGGTCTTGGCGAAGCCGAATATGCCGGCGAAGGAAATGTTGACATAAGCCAGGATGCGGACCTTCGAGCGATCGATGACATGGCGGCGGAAGCCCAGGAAATTGCCGGCCCCGGCGCTGCCGGCGTCGATGAAGGTGGTGGTGCCGCTCTTGGCGGCGAGCCGGTCGGCATCGACGCCGAGCGAGGTGCCGCCCCAATAGACGTGGCTGTGCAGGTCGATAAGGCCGGGCGTGACGATGCAGTCCCTGGCATCGACCACTTCACCCGCCGCTCCGGCATCGATGGCGGCGTCGATCGCGGCGACGCGGCCACCGGCGATGGCGACGTCGCGCTGCGCGTCCAGGCCCGATGCGGGATCGATGACACGCCCGCCCTTGATCAGGAAATCGAACTGCATCGGTGCCCTTCCTTTGTTTCGCGCAATTCCGGACGGAAAACCGCTAAGCACTTTTCCTGGAATTGCTCCAAGCGATCAGACCCCGGGGCGATCAGACCCGGGGCGATCAGACCGGCCGGTAGGCGACGGCCTCGACCTCTATCTTGATGTCGATCATCAGGCGGGACTCGACCGTGGTCCGCGCCGGCGGATCCTTCGGGAAATGCCTCGCATAGACGGTGTTGAACGCGCCGAAATCGCGGGCGTCCTCGAGCCAGACGGTGGTCTTCACCACATCGTCCATGGTGCAGCCGGCCAGCGCCAGCGCCGCCTTGACGTTCTGCAGCACCTGCTCGGTCTGCTCGGCGATGCCGCCTTTCACCACCAACCCGTCGCTGCCCACCGGCACCTGGCCGGAGACATAGACGAAATCGCCGGCGCGCACGGCGGGCGAGAGCGGAACATGCGATTTTCCAAAGCATTGCTTGGGCAAGTGAGCCTCCTCTTGGCGAATGAACGGGACCGGTCATATAGCCGTCTACGCTTGTCGGCACGATCCTCCTAGAGCCAATGTCGGAAAGCAACATTTTCTCGAAATCTATGTTGCTTTATTACAGAAGCCTGAGCATCTTGCGCCCGATGCCGCTTGCGATCAGGCGCGAAAAGAGGGGAGATCCAGCATGACCTTCGACAAGAACCCGTTTCCGGAAGGCGATGCCGACCGTCACGCGCTGTGGGAAATGCTGGTGCGGCGCGACATCGATGCCTTCCTTGGTCAGGATTGGTCGATGGTCGAGGACGATTTCATCGCCGAGAGCTTCTTCGGCATGCATGCGCATTTCCTCAGCAACGCCGATGCCTGGCGGCTGCAGTTCCCAAGGCTCGAAATCTATCGCGACGAATGGCTGCGGCAGGCCAAGGAAACCGCGGCGACGAAATTCGCCGAGCCGCTGCGCGAGGCGCTGTTCCGTGTCACCAACATGCGCGACATCGACGTCGACGGCGATCGCGCGGTGCTGCACAAGAAGTTCGACGGCTCGGTCGCCAAGGCCGATGGCGGCGTCGACCGGCTGAAGTGGCAGACCTTGTACTTCTGCCGCAAGGTCGGCGGGCGCTGGAAGATCGCCGGCTTTGTCGGCTATATGCCGCACCCACTGGGAAGCTAGGCTTGTCGGGCGGCGACCGCGTTGGCAAAACCGCTCCTTGCTCCGCCCGGTGGATGGAAGGCCTCAGCTGGCGGGCTCGCTATGACAGTCGCGGCAATCGCTCCTCAGACGAGCGATGGTCGAAGACGACGCCCATGGTCTTACCAACGGCGGCCATGACGATCAGCTCGACCAGATGGTCGTCGCTGTCCTCGCAGGCGGGGTCCGACTGGCGGATGGCGTCGAGCATCGCGCGGGTCGAGATCGTGTCGCCGGCGCGAAATTTCGAAAGGGCAGACGAAACAAGATCTTGCACCGTCGGATTCACGACGGGCAGTTCCGAAGCGACGTTCATCGGCCTCCTCCTGCCATGAACCCTCCTTGGAAGGATGATACGCCAACGGTTGGATTGCGCCAGCGAAATGGTGGTCCGACCAGTGCGATTGCCGACAGCCTGCCGCCATTCGCCCCATAGGGACGAGCTGGCGCTCGCCCATAGGTGTGGAACATTGCGTTACCGGGCGCCGGCCGTGCTCGACGCGCGGCGCTCCGGTTGGTAAGCCCGTCGCGCGCAGGGAGACGATCCGAATCGAGACATGACCGTTGCAATCGAGATGGGGCAGACCACGGCAGGCGCGCCGGCGGCCCTCGACCTTGAGGAATTGCTGGCGACCCGCCTGCTGGTGCAGGGCAATTCGGGCTCCGGCAAGTCGCATCTGCTGCGCCGACTGCTCGAACAGAGCGCGCCCTGGGTGCAGCAGACCATCATCGATCCCGAAGGCGACTTCGTGTCGCTGGGCGAACGCTTTGGCCATCTGGTGATCGACGCGGAGGAGCATACCGAGCGCGGCCTGCAGGCGGCCGGCGAGCGGGCGCGCATCCATCGCGTCTCGACGGTGCTCAACCTCGAAGGGCTCGACGCCGAGAACCAGATGCGGCGCGCCGCGGCTTTCCTCGGCGGGCTGTTCGAGGTCGCGCGCGACCATTGGTACCCGATGCTCGTCGTGGTCGACGAGGCGCAGCTCTTCGCGCCGGCCGCCGCCGGCGAGGTCTCGGACGAGGCGCGCAAGCTTTCGCTGGGAGCCATGACCAATCTGATGTGCCGCGGCCGCAAGCGCGGCCTTGCCGGCATCATCGCCACGCAGCGGCTGGCGAAGCTTGCCAAGAACGTCGCGGCGGAAGCCTCCAACTTCCTGATGGGCCGCACCTTCCTCGATATCGACATGGCGCGCGCGGCCGACCTGCTCGGCATGGAGCGGCGGCAGGCCGAAGCATTTCGCGACTTGGAGCGCGGGCATTTCATGGCGCTTGGGCCCGCCTTGTCGCGCCGTCCGCTCAGCGTGCGCATCGGCCAGACCGAAACCAGCCCGCGCAACGGCACGCCGCGGCTGATGCCGCTGCCAGAAGCCGCGCTCGAGGATGCGCGCTCCATCATTCTGGCCGCGCCGCCGCCCGAGACAGTCAGGCCGCAGCGCCGGCCTTCGCCCGATCTGCTCGACCAACTGATGGCGGCCAAGGCCGCGCCGCTGGACATCCGCCCCGAGCCGGCGGAGCCGCAGCCGAGCGCCGAGGACCTCGCCGAGCGGCGCGAGCGGATGGACCGCATCCTGCGCGCCATCCTGGCCGAGCCGGATGCGGGCTTCCGCGTCATCGGCGTGCTCTACCAGGAGTTCGTGGTCCGCTGCCGCATAGAGGGCCTGGCTTCGGTCGTGCCCGACCTCGCGGAATTCCGCCGCATGCTGACGCGGGCTCGCGCCGGCGTCGGCTCCGACATGGCCGAGGACGATGCGTGGCGGGACGTTTCCGTGCGCGCCTCGCTGCTGCCGGAGGACATGCAGGGCGTGTTCATGATGATCGCCCGCGCCGCGAAGGAGGGCTGGCCGTGTCCTAGTGATGCTGCCATCGCCCGCGCGTATGGCTCGCATTCGCTGCGCCGCGCGCGCCGGCTGCTCGACTATATCGAGGAGCAGGGTCTCATCGTCTGCCAGGTCGATGGCGCCGGACGGCGCACCGTGACGCTGGTCGAGCTCGCCTGGGCGACGGCGCCGGGCGATCCCAATGCCGCGGAGCAGGACAGCTCGGCGGCGTGATTACGGCTGCAGCTCGATGGTATGGACATCGCGAAGCGGCGGCGCGCGATGGGTCGAGACGACGACGATCCGGTCATCGAGGTGGGCGAGCAGCCGCTCAAGAATGCGCTGGCCCTGCTCGTCATCGAGATGCTCGGTCGGCTCGTCGAGCAGCATCAGCGGGCGGGACGACAGCCAGGCGCGCGCGAGATTGATGCGCTGCACCTCGCCGAGCGAGAACCTGTCCTGCGTGATCCAGGCATCCAGCCCGCCAGCCTCGCGGATGCGGCTGTCCATCTCGACGGCTTCCAGCGCCCGCCAGAGTGCTGCGTCCGGGACATCGCCGGCGAAGAGGTTGGCGCGGACGGTGTCCTCGAGGATGACCGCGTCGTGCAGGACGAGCGCCGCGAGCGCCCGCCGCTCAGCTGCCGACAGGATGCGGTCGCCAGCGGCAAAACCATCCTCGCCGATCCAGCCGGCGATCTGCTTGAGCAGACTGGTCTTGCCCGAGCCGCTTGCCCCGGCAAGCATCGTCGGCCGGCCCTTTTCAAGGTGCAACGCGAGCAGCGCTCCAATGGGCCGCCCGTCGGGCGCGCGACGCTGCAGCCCGCCATGGAGCAGCATGCGCGGCTCGAACGGCCGGGGCGTGGGCACATGCCTTTCGCGCGAAGCGCCTCGCGTACATTGATCGACCTCCGCCCGCGCCGCATTGCGACGCAGCACGGCCACGAGCATGCGTGATGCGCCGTTCACCGCTTCGCCCAGCGCCAGCCAGGAGAAGGCAAGCAGCGTGGGCAGGAGAAGTTCCGAGCCTAGCCGTCCCGCATGCCAGGCGGCGGCCATGACGCCGATGCCGGCGACCGGGCCGAAGGCCGCGCCGATCATATCCAGCCGGGCCTGGAGCCGACGGAGCGCAAGCAATTCGCCGTCGGCGCCGGAGAGCGCCGCAAGCGCTTCGGCGCATTCGTGGCTCCAGGCCCGCTCGGCCTTGAGCGGGACGGCCGACGCCATGGCCGCGCCAAGCCGGCTTGCGCCTCCGCGACGCAGCGATCTGGTCCGCCCCAACGTCACGGCGCCGGCCTTGGCTACCCGGTTCCCCATGAACAGGATGGCAAGTAGCAAAAGGCCGATCGGCAGGAGAGACAAGGGCGCCAGCGCCGCTGAGCCCACGATGAGGACCGCCAGGCCGCAGGCGAGCGTCAGCGCCGGCAATCCGGCGCGCAGCCTGGCATAGTCGAGGTCCTCGACGTCGTCGAGATAGTCGGCAAGGCGCGCGTCGTCGCCGAATTGCCATCCCGCCCGGCGAACCGCCGGCGCCGCCGCCATGGCAGCGAAGAGCCCGACGCGACGCGATACCTGGTCGGCAAGCGCCGCCTTGTGGCCGGTCAGGCGCTCGCCATAGCGGGCCGCGGTGCGGCCGATCGCGAACAGCCTGATGAAAGCCGCCGGGATATGGAAGTTGAAGGTAAGGGCGGCGGCGGAAAGGCCGGCGATCGCCACCGATCCCAGCAGCCAGGCGGAAACGCCGCTCAGCAATGTGGCGCAGGCCAGCGCGGCGAAGGCGAAGCCCGTCGCCAGCCGCCACGACTTCCGGCTCGATGGCTGAAACACAGCGCTCATGCCGCCACCTCGACCGTGTCGCCCTGAGCGAGATCGACGATGGTGTCGGCGGCCGCGGAAAGGTCCCGGTCATGTGTCGCCACAACGACCAGCCGCGTCGTTGAGATTTCGACCAGCATGCGCCGCACGGCCTCGGCCGTATCGCGGTCGAGCTTTGCAGTCGGTTCGTCGGCCAGCACGGCTCGTCCGCAAAGCAGCGCACGGGCGACCGCGATGCGCAGCCGCTGGCCCCCCGAAAGGTTGGCGCCGCCCTTGTCCAGCCTGGCATCGAGGCCGCCTGGCAGCAGCGCGTCGTCGAGCAGCCCGATCGCGCTTGCGACGTCCTCCAGCCGGTTCCGGTCTACCGCACCGGCGTTCCACGAAATGGCTTCGGCCAGCGATCCTTCGGGCACATACGCGTCCGTCGAAACCCAGGCGATTTCTCCAGTGGCCAGGGGATGGGTTTCCGGCGCCGGCATTGCGCCCGATTCGAGCCCGGCTAGACGGCGCAGCAAGGTCGATTTGCCTGATCCGCTGGGGCCGACGATGGCGACCAGGCCATGCGCCGGCAGAGTCAGGCGCAATCGCTCAAGCGCCGGCAAGGTCTTCGCCGCGACGGGCTCGGCGTCGAGCAGCCGGTCCAGCGCGGCGGCGGCAGCCTGTCCTTCCGCCTTGGCGTGGTATTGCTCCGAAAAGCGCCGGAAGGGCGCGAAATATTCGGGTGCGATCATCAGGATGAACAGGCTTTGCCAGAGCTCGAGACCGGAGAAGCCCGGGATCGTCGCAAGCTTCAGATGGCCGAGGCCAAGGAAGACCGCGAGGAGCGCAATCGAGAGCGAGGCGAAGAAGTCGATGATACCGGCATTGGCGAAGGCGATGCGCAGCACGCTCATCGTCTTGTCCGCATAGGCTTCGAGGCGCCGGGCAAGCTTTGCCTCCTCGCCGGCCATCGCATGGTTGGCGAGGATCGTGGGCAAGGTGCGGATGCGGTCGGCGAACTGGCCGGCCAGCCGGCCGAAGGCGCGTTCCTGGGCATCGGCGCGGCGGCGGATGGCATTGCCTATCAATGCGAAGAACAGGATCATCACCGGCGTCAGGCAGATGACCAGCAGGGCCGCCTGCCAGGAGACGAAGCAAAGCACCAGGGCCGAGAGCAACGGGCCGGCGGCCATCATGGCCGTGGCGGCACGATGGCCGACCTGCAGCGCGGCGATCGATTCCGGATGGCGCTGCATCGAAACGACCAAGCTGCCTATCGAGAGCGATTGCAGCTGGCGCGCCGGCATTTCGCTCAGTCGCTCGCCCGCCAGCGTCCGCAGCCGCGTCGACACGGCGTTTTCCGCGGACGCCTGCATGCTGTCGGCCGCGAATCCGGCGAAGCAGGCGGCGGCCAGAAGCGCCAATGCCGCGGCGATCAGCCACGGATCGACCGCTTCGTCCATCACGAGCCGGCCGACGGCCATCGCCGCCGTGGCGGCGAAGCCGAGCCGCAGAGCCGCGCGGATTGCCTGCAATGCGAGAAGACCGCGCAATCCGGGCCTTGCCAGCCGCCCGGCGGTGGAGAGCGCCTCGAATGCGGCAGGCGCCGAGACGCCAGGATCAGAGGGCGATGCGGGAACGGCGGCTATTTTCATGCACTCCTTTTGTCACCCGGAGAGACAAAACGAATTGATCCATGTCAACCCGAGTATATCCTCTCCGCGTTATGAGGCGTACCCAGAAAGGATGCTTCCATGGCCGACGTTCTCCTCGTAGACCTTTCCCGACTGCAATTCGCGCTGACGGCCCTCTATCATTTCCTGTTCGTCCCGCTGACGCTCGGCCTCTCCATCCTGATCGCCATGATGGAAACCGTCTATGTGATGACCCGCCGCACCATCTGGCGCGACATGACGAAGTTCTGGGGCGTGCTGTTCGGCATAAACTTCGCGCTGGGCGTCGCCACCGGCATCACCATGGAATTCCAGTTCGGCATGAACTGGGCCTACTACTCGCACTATGTCGGCGACGTGTTCGGGGCGCCTTTGGCCATTGAGGGGCTGATGGCCTTTTTCCTCGAAGCCACCTTCGTTGGCCTTTTCTTCTTCGGCTGGGATCGGCTCTCGCCGCGCGCGCATATGATCGTGACCTGGCTGATGGCGCTCGGCACCAACTTCTCCGCGCTCTGGATCCTGATCGCCAATGGCTGGATGCAGAATCCGGTCGGCTCCGCCTTCAACCCCGATACGATGCGCATGGAGGTCACCGACTTCATGGCTGTGATCTTCAATCCGGTGGCGCAGGCGAAATTCGTCCACACCGTTTCGGCCGGCTATGTCTGCGCCGCCACTTTCGTGCTTGGCGTATCGGCCTGGTATCTGCTCAGGGGGCGCCATGTCCAACTCGCCAAGCGCTCTTTCGTGATCGCCTCGGCCTTCGGCGTGGCATCGGCGCTGTCGGTGATCGTGCTCGGCGACGAGAGCGGTTACGCGCTGACCGACAACCAGAAAATGAAGCTCGCGGCCATCGAGGCCATGTGGGAGACGGAGCCGGCGCCGGCGTCGTTCACGGCGTTCGGCATCCCGAGCCAGAGCGATCGCGAGACGCATTTCGCCATCCGCATTCCATGGGTGATGGGCATCATCGGCACGCGCTCGATCGACAGGCCGATTCCCGGCATCGACGAGCTCGTCGCCCATGCAGAAGCCCGCATCCGCAACGGCATCGTCGCCTATGACGCGCTGGAGAAGATCAAGGCCGACCGCAACGATACCGCCGCCCGCGCCGTGTTCGACGCAAGCTCCAAGGATCTCGGCTATGCGCTGCTGCTCAAGCGGTACCTGCCCGATCCGCGGCAGGCGAGCGAACAGCAGATCAAGGACGCCGCCTGGTCGACGGTGCCTTACGTGCCGCTGCTCTTCTTCGGCTTCCGCCTGATGGTGGCCTGCGGCTTTGCGCTGCTGGCGCTGTTCGCCGTCTCGCTGTGGCACACGACGCGCGAGACCGAGGCGCCACGCTGGCTGTTGCGCGCGGCGCTCATCGCCATGCCGCTGCCCTGGATCGCCATCGAAGTCGGCTGGTTCGTGGCCGAGTTCGGTCGCCAGCCCTGGATCATCGACGGCGTGCTGCCGACCTTCCTCGCCACGTCGGAACTTGGCGTGAGCGACTTGCTGCTCACCATCGCCGGCTTCACGATCGTCTACGGCGTGCTCGCCGTCATCGAGGTCAGGCTGATGCTGGCCGCCATCCGCAAGGGGCCCGAGGTTGCGAAGGTCATCGACGATCTCGCCCCGAACGCCGACCCGGCGATGCAACCGGCAAAGTGAAAGGGATCACGACGATGATCGAATTTCTCCTGAACTATGAAACGCTGCGCGTGATCTGGTGGATACTGCTCGGCGTACTCCTGATCGGCTTCGCCGCGACCGACGGGTTCGACATGGGCGTCGGCACGCTGCTGCCCTTCGTCGCCAAGACGGACGCCGAGCGCCGCGTGGCGATCAACACAATCGGCCCAGTCTGGGAAGGCAACCAGGTATGGTTCATCCTTGGCGGCGGCGCCATCTTCGCGGCATGGCCGGCGCTCTACGCGATAAGCTTCTCCGGCTTCTATCTTGCCATGTTCCTTGTGCTTTTGGCACTGATCATGCGCCCCGTGGCCTTCAAGTACCGCTCGAAGCGGCCGGATCAGGCCTGGCGCACGCGTTGGGATTGGGCGCTCTTCGTGGGCGGCGCGGTGCCGGCGCTGATCTTCGGCGTTGCCATCGGCAACACCTTGCAGGGCGTGCCGTTCCACTTCACGCCGGACTTGCGCCCGATCTATGAGGGCAGTCTCTTCGGTCTGCTCAACCCGCTGGCGCTCTATTGCGGCCTGGTGTCGCTTGCCATGCTGGTGACGCATGGCGCGGCATGGCTCACGTTCAAAGCGGAAGGCAGCGTCGCCGACCGCGCCCGCGCCGTCGGCACGCGCTCCGCAATCATCACGGCGGTGCTCTTTGCCGGCGGCGGCGCGCTGGTCTGGCTCGGCCTGCTCGGCGGCTACCGGGTGACATCGCCGATCGTTTGGGACGGGCCGTCCAATCCGCTGATCAAGACCGTAGTGGCGGACGGCGGCGCCTGGCTGGCGAACTTCCATGCCCATCCCTTGCTCTGGATCGTGCCCGCGCTCGGCGTCGCCGCGCCGCTGCTTGCGGCCGCCGGCTTCCGGGCGCGGCTGGAAGGCTGGACCTTCATTGCCTCGAATCTCGGCGTCGTGACGATCATCGCGACGGTGGGGCTGGCAATGTTCCCGATCCTGTTGCCGTCGAGCAGCAACCCCGGCCATTCGCTCGCGGTCTTCGACGCCTCATCGAGCCGCGCGACGCTGCGCAACATGCTGATCGCCACGGTGATCTTCATGCCGCTGATCCTTGCCTATACCGCCTGGGTCTACCGCGTGCTGTGGGGCAAGGTCGGCGAAAAGAGCGTCGAGAAGGCGGGCTCGTCGGCCTACTGATCGAACTGAATAGGAGAAACAAGCCATGTGGTATTTTTCCTGGATCCTCGGCCTCGGACTGGCCGCGTCCGTCGGCATCCTCAACGCGCTCTGGTACGAGTTGCGCACCGTCCGCGAACAACCGGTCGAGGACACCGTCGCCTTGCCCACGCCTTGAGGCCGGGCGCGACGGAGGAACGATCATGACGGGCGTCAAGCCGGAGGAGCCGCTGCACAGCCCGGCGGATATGAGGCGGGCTCATGTGCAGAAACTCGCGCTCTGCCACATGCTCGAAGGCATTGCCGACGATCTGCCGTCGCGCGTCGATCGGCTTCAGTGTCTCGCGGTGGCGGCCGACCTCCTGCCATTGCTGCGCGAGTGCCACCGCTTCGAGGAAGAGGTCGTCTTTCCCGCCTTTGTGCGGCAGACCGGCGAGGAAGACACCGTCGCGCGACTGAAGCTCGAGCATATGGAGGACGAAAGCGCGGCAGCGGATCTCGGCGAGGCGCTTCTAGCCTACGGCCATGGGCGGCTGATCGAGAATCCCGAGGCATTCGGCTACATGCTGCGCGCCTTTTTCGAATCGATGCGCCGCCACATCGCCTTCGAGCGCGAGCATGTGCTGCCTGAGATTGTCCGCGCTCACGGCGGCGGTTCCGGCGGGACTTCGTAGCGGCCCCGTACCGGCTTGCCTTGGGCGGCCAGCCGAGGATCAGTCTCCGGCCCGCGCCGCCAGACGCCCGATGTCGCCGACGATGACGTGGCGGTTGTTCTCGATGCGGATCACGTTTTCGCCGCGCAGCCGCGTGATCTGCCGGCTTACCGTCTCAATGGTAAGGCCGAGAAAATCGGCGATCTCGGCGCGTGACAGCGGCAGCTCGAAAGTGGAGTCCCGACGCTCCGGTCCGGCTGCCGGATCGATGTTGCGCGCGATCATCAAAAGGAAGCTCGCGATCTTCTCGGCCGCGGTCTTGCGGCCGAGCGCCACCATCCAGTCGCGCGCCTGGTCGAGCTCGCGCAGCTTCTGCTCGAGCAGGCGATGCTCGAGATCCGGCTGCTCCTTCATCATGCGTTCCAGCGCCTGCCGCGGGAACGAGCACAGCTCGACCTCGGTGGCGGCCTCGGCGGTCAGCGAGCTCTCGGTCTGAAACGGCCTGCCGAGGAAATCCGGGGCGAACTGCAAGCCGACGATCTGCTGGCGGCCGTCGGAAAGCATCTTGGTAAGCTTCACGACGCCCGAGAGCACGTTGGAGAAGCGCTCGACGCTCTTGGAATCGCTCACGAGTTCCTTGCCGGCGTCGGCCTTGTGCCGCATCGTCGATTTGGAAAGGGCCAGGAGCTGGTCGGGATTGAGCGCGCCGCAAACGCCGCGGTGCCGCGCCTCGCATGAAGCGCAGAGAACCGGTATGCCTGTCGTGTGAATATCTTCGCGCACGATGGAACAGGTATAGTGTTCCCGCCGTCCGCCAGCAACGCGCCCGGGGGCGCGATAGCGTCGCAGCCCGCGCTGGCCCGACGAAGCTGCCTTTCTTGGCTGTGCTCGACGATCCGGTGCCGAGCGTCATGATCGGCGGATGGACGCGGACCGCGCCGACGCTTGATCCAAGGCGCAAGAATGCAAGCATGGGACTGGATCCATCTTCCATCGACTGCGCATTGCACAATTCCGGGCCGCCTGCACAATAGAGGCATGCTGGCCGGTTCGTTGACCATCCTTGTTATCGACGAGAACCGCATCCGCGCCTCGATCATCGAGGCCGGATTGCGGGACGCCGGCCATCGCCACGTCACCGTGGTCCATGACGTGGCAGGCATCGCCAAGCGCATCGCCGCGCTGGAGCCGGACGTCATCGTCATCGATCTCGAAAATCCCAACCGCGACATGCTTGAGAACATGTTCCAGCTTTCGCGCGCGGTGAAACGGCCGATCGCCATGTTCGTCGATCGCTCCGACCGGGCCTCGATCGAGGCGGCCGTCGATGCCGGCGTGTCCGCCTATGTGGTCGACGGGCTGAAGAAGGAGCGCATCAAGCCGATCCTCGACATGGCGATCAGCCGCTTCAACGCTTTCTCGCGCATGGCGCGCGAATTGGAGGAGGCGCGCAGCGAACTCGAGAACCGCAAGGTCGTCGATCGGGCCAAGGGCATCTTGATGAAGTCGCGGGGCTTAAGCGAAGAGGCGGCCTACGCGCTCCTGCGCAAGACCGCCATGAACCAGAACCGGAAGATCGCCGAGATCGCCCAGAGCCTGGTGACGGCGGCAGGGCTGCTGGGCCCGCTGGAGGGCGAATGAGCATGAGCGCCGCGCATCAGATCACCGCCGGCTTCATGCCGCTCTTCGATAGCGTCGTCCTGGTCGCCGCCGCCGAGATGGGCTTTGCCGCGCATGAGGGCATCGATCTCAAGCTGCAGCGCGAGACCTCCTGGGCCAATATCCGCGACCGCATCGCCATCGGTCATTTCGATGTCGCGCATATGCTCGGCCCGATGCCGCTTGCCTGCAGCCTTGGCCTCACGCCGCTTGCGTCGGAAACCATCGTGCCCTTCTCGCTCGGGCTCGGCGGCAACTGCGTCACCGTATCCAACACGGTGTGGCAAGGCATGGCGGCGCAAGGGGCTGCGTCCGACCTCGACCCGGCGCGCGCCGGCGCTGCGCTCGGCGCGCTGATCCGCGAGCGGGCGGCCGCCGGCCGCCGCGAACCTCTGCGTTTCGCCGTCGTGCATCCCCATTCCGGGCACAATTACGAGCTGCGCTATTGGCTCGCCGCCTGCGGCATCGATCCCGACCGCGACATCGAGATCGTCATCGTGCCGCCGCCGTTCATGGCCGATGCGCTCTCCGCCGGCCGCATCGACGGCTATTGCGTCGGCGAGCCCTGGAACAGCGCCGCCGTCGCAGCCGGCACCGGCCACATCGTCACCGTCAAGGCGCTTTTGTGGCGCAACAGCCCGGAAAAGGTCATCGGCGCGCGCAGAGCGTGGGCCGAGCAGAACCCGGAGGCGCTGGCGGCTCTGCTGAGAGCGCTGCATCATTCCGCCCGCTGGTGCCAGGATCCGGCGAACCGCAGCGAGTTGGCTGCGCTGATGGCGAGGCCTGTTTTCCTCGGTCAGCCGGAGGCAATCCAGATGCCGATCCTGACCGGACAGCTTCAACTTGGCGGCGGCGCGGAGCGGAGCGTAGAGGATTTCTTCCTGCCCTTCGACAAGGCGGCGAACTTCCCCTGGAAGAGCCATGCGCTCTGGTTCTACACGCAGATGGTGCGCTGGGGGCAGTTGCCGCACACGCCGCAGAATCTTGCCATCGCCCGCGACTGCTACCGGCCCGACCTTTACCGCTCGGCGCTGAAGCCGCTCGGCGTGGCGCTGCCGGGCGCCAATGCCAAGGTCGAAGGGGCCTTGAAGACGGCGACGCCAGTCGGCTCGGCGGGAGCCAGCTTGGTGCTTGGTCCTGACGGATTTTTCGACGGCCAGATCTTCGATCCGGACCGGATCGATGCCTACATCGCCGGTCAGAAACGCGTCTGATCATTTGCGCGTCAATCTTGTGCATTGCACAAAATTTATGCGGCATGGCTAAGCCACTGATCAATGTTTGACCGGCTTGCCGCTCGGCGCGGTCGAAGGTCAAAATTCCTACAGCATTGATTTTCCTTGAATTTCTCTCTCTGCGTGAAACTGGCACGCTTCGTGCTTTGACATAATCAAGCCCGTTCGCGGGCAATGGAACAGGCGTCCAATGGCGGGCGCCACAGGCAAAGCTGCCGCTCAGGTCACCACGCGATCCCAGATGTACGGACGCGAGAGGGCCTGGACGGCAGCTTTTTTCGTTTTGGACCGGAGACCACGATGACCAGACGGATCGGACCCTCGCTCAAGGATTTCACCCGCCGCGATGTCCTGGCGAGCAGCGCGCTGACGGCGGCGCTGTTCGTCGCAGCGCTGCTGCTGTTCCCAGCCAATCACGAAACCGAGGGCAAGGGTGCGCAAGTGACCGCGCAAGTCCCGTTGCGCTGACCATAATCGATACAACACGCGGTGCCTCCGACGCCGCAAACCGGAGCCAGTCATGACCGCCAATCTCCCAGCCGCGCAAAGCCAGGACAGTAGCTCCCGGCAGGCGCTTGTCATGTCCACCATCGCCTTCACCGTCTGCTTCGCGGTGTGGACGATCTTTTCCATCATCGGCGTGCGCATCAAGCAGGAGCTTGGGCTGAACGAGACCGAGTTCGGCCTCCTCGTCGGCACGCCGATCCTCACCGGCTCGATCGTGCGCATCGTGCTCGGCGTCTGGACCGACCGCTATGGCG
>NZ_RZTO01000089.1:0-12281 GCF_003997225.1 Mesorhizobium sp. M2C.T.Ca.TU.002.02.1.1 | reverse complement strand
GCCGAGAGGTTCTCGCCGTCATGGCTCATGACGAAGGGCGGACCCCATTTGCGGGTATCGTCGCCGCCATCCGGGCTCTCGACCTTGATGACATCGGCGCCGAGATCGGCAAGCAACTGCCCGGCCCAGGGACCGGCCAGGATGCGGGCGAGTTCGATAACTCGGATGCCTTTCAGCGGAGGTTCGGCCATGGATCACCGTGGTTAAACAAAGCGCAGCCTCTATCAACACGCACCCGCCGTGTCACGACCCATGCGATAGGCCACCGCGTCAGGATTTCAGCACGCCGTCGGCCCAGGCGGCGAAATCGTCCATGACGACGTCTCGATTGACCTCGTTCAGGCTTTCGTGCCGCGTTTCCGGGTAAACCTTTGAAACCAGATTCGAAAAGCCCATTGCCCGCATGCGCTTCGCCAGGTGATGGACGGCCTTGCCGTAGTCCGACGCGGGGTCCTTCTCGCCGCCGACAAGATTGACGAAGAGGTCGCGCCGGACGCCGGCGAAGCTGGAATCCCTACCGGCGTGCTGCGCCATATTGACGACATCGCGCCACATCGAGATGGAGGCGTCCCAGCCGCAGAGCGGATCGGCGACATATTTGTCGACCTCGACGGGGTCGCGCGACAGCCAGTCGAACAGGGTCCGGTGGTTGGGCACAGCCTTGCCCCAGGCCTGGAAGGTGAGCTTGGGCAGAAGGCGCGAGGGCACGTCGGAGCCGAGCCGCATCCGCTCCCAGCCTAGAATGCCAAGCGCCAGCTGGCCGAGCAGGCCTTGCGAGAAATTACCGTTCCAGATCGCGGCGGCATGGACACGCCCGGAGTGGCGCAGCACGAAGTTGAGCGCGACGGACGCGCCCAGCGAGTGTCCAAAAACGATCACCGGCAAGCCCGGATGCTCGGTCGCGATCAGGTCGTGAACGGCATCGACATCGGCGATCACCTTGGCGATGCCGTCGGTATCCGCGAACTTGCCGAGCGGCGCGTCGGGCGCCTTTGTTGCGCCATGGCCGCGATGGTCATGGGCATAGACGTGGAAACCTCTTTGGTTGAGGAAATCGGCAAAGCGCGCATAGCGCGCCGCGTGCTCGGCCAGGCCGTGGTTGATCTGGACCACGGCGCGCGGATTTCCGGCGGCTTCTCTCACATAAAGGTTGAGCTCGGCCCCGGTCGATGAGGCCAGGCTGGTTTGCTTGTCGAATGGCATGTCTCGCTCCCCCGGAGACTGTTGGGCGACGGCTTTGCCGGCGTCAAGTGGACAAGCGCGCATGCGGATACGCCGATGAAAGCGCTCAGCTGGGGATTGTTTCTTTCGGGCGGTGAAAAAGATCGCAATTCTGACACGTCGGCTGTTCTAGTGTGAGGAATCCAATACGGTTCAATGATCGCCGGGAGAGCGGGATGCGGGTTTGGGCATTGTGGGGTTCGATGGCGCTGACTGTGGCCGGTGCCGGAGTGGCGCATGCCGACGTGAAGATGAGCGGCACTTTCGTGTCCGATAGCGCGTGTCCGGCGACGCAGGCCATCAGGAGCGGCAAGAATCCAGGCAACATCTCGACCGAAGCCGGGAAGAGCTACGACCTTCTTGCCGGGAACAAGGACGAGCCCACCCATTATCTGATCCAGGTGCCCGGAGCCGATCCGGAGCGGCGCTGGGTGAAGATCAGCTGCGGCCATGTCACCGGCGGCAGCGCTTCCGCCACGCCAGCGCCGTCCGGCCAGACCAAGCCGTCGTCAGCCTCCGGAAAACCTGAATATGTTTTCGCGCTGAGCTGGCAGCCGGCTTTCTGCGAGACCAAGGCCAGCAAGCCCGAATGCAAGGCCCAGAGCCCCAGCGAGTTCGATGCTTCGCACTTCACCCTGCATGGGCTGTGGCCGCAGCCAAACGGCAATTTCTATTGCCAGGTGTCGGCGAGCGACAAGGCCAATGACAATCCGGCGCATTGGGGAGACCTGCCGCCGGTCGATCTCGACACCAACACGCGCGCCGAGCTTGACAAGGTGATGCCTGGCACGGCTTCCAAGCTCGAGCGCCACGAATGGATCAAGCATGGCACCTGCTACGGCAAGAACCAGCAGGAGTATTTTTCAGACGCGCTCAATCTGATGCGCGCGGTGAACGCCTCCGCGGTGCGCGATCTCTTCAACAAGAACATCGGCAAGCAATTGACCTCGGACCAGATCCGCGGCGCTTTCAACGAAGCCTTCGGCGCCGGCGCGGGCGACCGCGTGCGCGTGTCCTGTCTGGTCGACCCGTCGAGCGGCAGGCGTTTGATCGGTGAGATCACGCTCGGCCTGTCTGGTCCGATCAACGCCGACAGCAAGCTCGCCGATCTCCTGATGGCGTCGGCGCCGACAGCCAAGGCCGGTTGCCCGAAGGGCACGGTCGACGCGATCGGCTTCCAGTAAGCGGCAGTTTCGGTCAGGCCGAAGTCAGGCAGATCTTGGGGCGGCCTGCAAGATGATCGCCTCGCTGCCGGGCTCGCCGACAACGCGGTCGCGGCCGCTCAGCTTGGCCTTGTAGAGGCGCTGGTCGGCGAGCGCGAAGATGTCGGCGAGGCAGCGCGTCGTTTCGCTGACGGTGGAGACGCCGGCGCTCACGGTGATGTTGAAACGGCCGGTGTGCGCCGAGGTCTTGACGGCGTTCCTGATGGTCTCGCCGAGCAGCCTGGCGGGCGCGTGCGACTGTTGCGTCAGCACGGCGAATTCCTCGCCGCCGATGCGGAACACCTGATCGTTGCCGCCGGCCGTCTCGGCCAGCAGCACAGCCATCGATTTCAGCACTTTGTCGCCCTCGGCGTGGCCGAAGCGATCGTTGATCGACTTGAAATGGTCGACGTCGACGATGAGCAGGCTAAGCGGCTTGCCCATCCTGATGGCGGCCGACACGGCGGACTCGCCGTCGGCATCGAAGCTGCCGCGATGAAGCAAGCCGGTGAGGCCGTCGCGGCCGACATATTTGATCAGCGCTTCGTAGCGCTCGCGATAGGTGAGGGTGTCGAAGATGTCGGAGAGGCCGCGCGGCACCGCGACATCATTGTCCTCGACCCATTTGAGATAGGCGACGAGCATGCCGCTATAGGCGAGTGCTGCGCCCATCTTGGCGAGCCAGCCGCCGAAGAAGACCTCGATGGGCGCGCCGGCGAAGAAATGCAGCGCGGTGAAGAAGCCGGCTTGGTCGAAGGTGAGCACGCAGGCGACCGATGCGAGGATGCGCATGAACGGCCTGGCGCGCAGATAGGCGCCGAGCTTCTCGTAGAGCAGGATGATCAGGATGGCGTCGATGAAGAGCAGCGAGGTGCCCCAGACCATCAGCCAGCCCATCTCGTCGATGAAGGCGATGCTGGGCATTCTGCCGTCGGGAAGCGGGGAAACGGCGTGCAGGCGCAGGATCAGCACCAGGCCGATCATCAGGGCGTTGCCGAGCAGAAGGCCGTAGATCGGCTGGCGGACGGTCGCCGCATCCTCCTTCATGTAGAGCAGGAGGATCATCACCAGCTTGCCGGAGAAGAGCACGGCGGAGCCCGGCGACACCAGCCCGAACGGCAGCGCGACATAGAAGACGCTGGCAAGATAGGTTTCGAGAAAATGCATGACGCCGAGCGCGCAGATGAACACGCCAAGCCCGATGCGGCGCCGGAAGCGGAAAAGCGTGACCATGGCGCCGAAATAGAGAACCGCTTCGGCAAGGAGCAGGGCACCGTTCAGCACGTCGTCGATCCGATCCTTTCCCTAAACCGCGGCAGGGCCGCGATTTCCCAGCCTGGCATCGTTTTGAAGGCGAATGGTTAACCGCTTCTTTCGCATGATTGCGGGGGCGACGAAAGCTGTCGACGGACTTTGGGGCGAAACCGGCAAATGCGCGGATTGGCCGTCTCGTGCCGAAAGCGATTGCCGTTCGGCGCTTCATCGCCTACATAGCGCGCAACCCCCATCCACCTTGACACTTCAGTTTCCAGGGAAAGCGCGCGTGGCTCGCCAGTTCATCTATCACATGTCCGGCCTGTCGAAGGCCTATGGCACCAAGAAGGTGCTCGATAATGTTCACCTGTCCTTCTATCCGGACGCCAAGATCGGCATTCTCGGCCCCAACGGCTCGGGCAAGTCGACGATCCTGCGCATCATGGCCGGGCTCGACAAGGAGTTCCAGGGCGAGGCGTGGCTGGCCGAGGGCGCGACCGTCGGCTACCTGGCGCAGGAGCCGCAGCTCGACGCAAACAAGACCGTGCGCGAGAACGTCATGGACGGCGTCGCCAGGAAGACGGCCATCATCGAGCGCTACAACGAGCTGATGATGAACTATTCCGACGAGACGGCCGACGAGTCGGCCAAGCTCCAGGACGAGATGGACCGCCTCAATCTGTGGGACCTGGAGCAGCAGGTCGAGATGGCGATGGACGCGCTGCAGTGCCCGCCGCCCGATTCCGAAGTGACCAACCTGTCGGGCGGCGAGCGCCGCCGCGTGGCGCTGTGCCGGCTGCTGCTCGAGCAGCCCGACCTCTTGCTGCTCGACGAACCGACCAACCATCTCGACGCCGAGACCACGCAATGGCTGGAAAAGCACCTGCGCGACTATCCGGGCTCGGTGCTGATCATCACCCACGACCGCTACTTCCTCGACAACGTCACCGGCTGGATCCTCGAGCTCGACCGCGGCCGCGGCATTCCTTACGAGGGCAACTATACCAAATATCTCGACGCCAAGGCCAAGCGCCTGATCCAGGAAGGCCGCGAGGACGACGCCCGCCAGAAATCGATCTGGCGCGAGCGCGAATGGATACAGTCCTCGCCCAAGGCGCGCCAGACCAAGTCCAAGGCGCGTATCAAGGCCTATGAGGAACTGGTCGAGCAGTCGCAGAACCGCAAGCCGACCGACACGCAGATCGTCATCCCGTCGAGCGAGCGCCTGGGCAATGTGGTGATCGAGGTCGAAGGGCTCGACAAGGGTTTCGGCGACGAGCTGCTGATCGAGAACCTGTCGTTCAAACTGCCGCCGGGCGGCATCGTCGGCGTCATCGGCCCGAACGGCGCCGGCAAGACGACGCTGTTCAAGATGATCACCGGCCAGGAGACGCCGGATGCCGGCTCGATCCGCAAGGGCGAGACGGTGCGGCTCGGCTATGTCGACCAGAGCCGCGACGCGCTCGACCCGAACAAGACGGTGTGGGAAGAGATCTCCGGCGGCGCCGAGGTCATCAAGCTCGGCAAGCACGAGGTCAACAGCCGCGCCTACTGCTCGTCCTTCAACTTCCGCGGCGGCGACCAGCAGCAGAAGGTCGGCAACCTGTCGGGCGGCCAGCGCAACCGCGTGCATCTGGCCAAGATGCTGAAGGGCGGCGGCAACGTGCTGCTGCTCGACGAACCGACCAACGACCTCGACACCGAAACGCTGGGCGCGCTGGAAGACGCGCTCGAAGCCTATGCCGGCTGCGCGGTCATCATCAGCCACGACCGCATGTTCCTCGACCGCATGGCCACCCACATGCTCGCCTTCGAGGGCGACGCGCATGTCGAATGGTTCGAAGGCAATTTCGAGGAATATGAGAAGGACAAGCTGCGCCGCCTCGGCGCCGAAGCGGCCGCCCCGCACCGCATGACGCACAAGCGGCTGACGCGGTAGGAGCGGTCCAAAGGGCGGCGAAGAAGAGCGAGGTTCTCGAATGGCTGACTGGTCCGCCGCCCAATATCTGAAGTTCGAGGATGAGCGCACGCGGCCCGCGCGGGACCTGGTGGCGCAGGTGCCGGTCGATTTTCCGCGCCGCGTCGTCGACATCGGCTGTGGCCCGGGCAACTCCACAGAGCTTCTGGTCGAGCGCTGGCCGGATGCTCAGGTCAGCGGCTTCGACACCTCGCCCGACATGATCGAGAAGGCGAGGGCGCGGCTGCCCAACGTCAATTTCGAGCTGGCCGATGCCGCCGGATGGCAGCCCGAGCATCCCGTCGACGTCATCTTCGCCAATGCCGTCTTCCAGTGGCTGCCGGAGCATCCGGCGGTGTTCCAGCGGCTGATGGGACTTTTGGCGCCGGGCGGTGCGTTGGCTGTCCAGATGCCCGACAATCTCGGCGAAGCCTCGCACCAGCTGATGCGCGAGACAGCGGCGGAAGTGCCGTTCGCGGCCAAGCTCAAGGGCGCCGCGCGCGCCCCGCTGCCGCCGGTGTCCTTCTATTACGATCTTTTGTCGCCGCTCGCCGACCGGCTCGACATCTGGCACACGATCTACAACCATCCGCTGGCCGATGCCGAAGCGATCGTCGAATGGGTCAAGTCGACCGGGTTGAAGCCCTTCCTCGATCCGCTCGAAGCGGATGAGAAGAAGCTGTTCCTCGACAGCTACACCGCCAAGATCGCCAAGGCCTATCCGAAGACGGCGAACGGCAAGGTGCTGCTGCGCTTCCCGCGGATCTTCATCGTCGCCAAACGCGCTTAGGGTGTGTTGATATTCAGGTGATGCCCGCCTGCAAATGGCGGTTTCCTGCGCTTCCAGTGCTCACGTGCGAAAAGTACGCTCCGCTCCGTTTCTCGGAAACCACCCAGTTTGGTCGCTTCGCGCCCGTCTTCGACTCCGACCCGGCCTGACCTGAATCTCAACACCCTCACTCGCCCTGCTGCTTGACCGGTTTGCGCCGTCATGCGCATTTCATCCATCTGGACCACGGTCGGCTATCCCTTGGAGGGGGCCGCAGGGCAGGGGGGGCGAATGACATTGGGCAAGATCGGGCTCGCAGGCTGCTTGTGCATGGCTGCGGTGGTTTTTCTTTCGACGGCAGCCGAGGCCAACCCGGCGCGCTGCTTCACCACGGATGACGGTTATTATCCGTGCAATTACAAGGCCCTGGACGGCGAGGGCAGTTTCCGCATCTCGGCGCCCGGCTACCCCACCATCACGCTCGAGATCGACCAGCCGGGCTTTGCCTTCGGCTATGCCAGGTTCGGCAGCCGCAACCGGTCGCTGCCGGGACAGTTCGTGCGCAGCCGCGACGATGGCGCCTGCTGGAACAATCCGCAGACCAACACCAAAGTCTGTGCCTGGTAGACGCGCTCACGGATTTGTGGGGTCACGAGTTTAAGCTGGCATAAACCGGCCAAATGCGACAAGTGTTGCGCCGGGCCGGTTCCGCGCCCACATCAAAGCCGCAAGGCCCGTGCCATTTGGTTCAACGCAATTCCGGACGGAAAACCGGTTCCCACTTTTCCTGGGATTGCTCTAGACGGATTGGACATGCATCGCGTCATCATCAGCGGCATCGGCGCCGAAATCCCTGAACCCGTCATCACCAATGAAGAGCTGGTCGCAAGCTTCAACAGCTGGGTGGACGCCGAGAATGCGCGCCGCGCCGACACCGGCGAGGCGCTCCTGCAGAAATCGGACAGCGACTTCATCGTGCATGCCTCGGGCGTGAAGACCCGCCATGTCATCGAGCGCGAGGGCATCCTCGACCCGACCCGCATGTCGCCTCGCATACCGGCGCGGCCGGACGATGCGCTGTCCTTGGAGGCAGAGTTCGGCATCGCCTCGGCGAAGAAGGCGCTTGCCCATGCCGGGGTCGACGGGTCGGACATCGATCTGGTGATCTGCTCGGCCTCGCACCATCAGCGGCCCTATCCGGCCATCGCCATCGAGATGCAGGAGGCGCTGGGCACCAAAGGCGCCGGCTTCGACATGGGGCTGGGCTGCTCTTCGGCGGCGGCGGCGCTGCATGTCGCCGTCAACCTGGTGAGGGCAGGGGCGCACAAGCGCATCCTGGTGTCGACGCCCGAAATCATCACCGGCCATCTCAATTTCCGCGACCGCCAGACGCACTTCATCTTCGGCGACGCCTCGGTCGCGATGGTCGTCGAGGGACTGGCGCAAGGCGAGAAGCGCCCGGGCCGTTTCGAGGTGCTCGACACGCGCACCTGGACGCAGATGTCGAACAACATCCGCACCAATCTCGGCTATCATACGCGCACAGGCCAGGACGATCCCTATATGATCAACCTGGAAGGCAATCTCATCAAGCAGGTCGGCAACAAGGTGTTCAAGGAAGTCACCGTTGCCGGGCAAAAGTTCATCGTCGAGTTCCTGGCCGAGCACGGGCTGACGCCGGAAGGCATCCGCCGGTTCTGGTTGCATCAGGCCAATGCGCGCATGAATGCGATGATCCTGAAACTGTCCTTCGGCCACGATGTCGATCACGACCGCGCGCCGATGGTGCTGGAGCGGCTCGGCAACACCGCCGGCGCCGGCGCCATCGTGGCGCTGTCGGAGAACCATGCCGACATGAAGGCCGGCGATTTCGGCCTGATCTGCGCCTTCGGCGCCGGCTATTCGATCGGCGGCGCGCTGCTCAGAATGCTCTAAGTAGGTGCGAAGGGCACCAGCATCGGCACGCGCCTGGCATACTCGTCATAGGCCGGGCCGAGCTCGCCGCGAAGGAAGCTCTCTTCCAGCCTCGCCTTGACGACGACGCCGACGAGCAGCAGCGCGGCGCCCGCGATGCCCCATATCGTGCCTTTGACGGCCGCTGTGGCCAGGACCGACAGCAGCAGGCCGGTATAGATCGGGTGGCGCACCAGGCCATAGGGGCCGGTATCGACCACGCGATGATCGGCCTTGGCGGTGACGTTGGCCGACCATAAGCGGCCGAGATGCAGGCGCGCCCACCAGGCGAAGGCGATGCCAATGGCGATCAGCGCAACGCAGACCCAGGCCTCGCCGAGCGTCGGCGTCCAGAGCCGCAACCTGCCGACATAGCCGTGTGCCGGCACGAACATCAGCACGGTGCCGGCCACCCAAAGGACGCGATAGCGTGCCTCCGACTTCAGGTCGGCACGCTTTTTCGCGGGATCTGCCCAGGCTGCGGCAAGCATCCAGGATACCACCCAGAACAGCCAAAGCGCCGCGACGGCGTGTCCAACCTGCATGATCGAGCTTCCTCCCGATTGCGCGCGCGATCGTCTATGCGGCCGGCGCGGCAGCATTGCGGCTTGCTGCGGCGGACGAAACGGATTTGCGGTAAGAAGATCGTGATCGCCATCAAACGGTGTGATCGGATCATCAGCGCTTTCGACTGGACCGCATTCTTCGGCACCTTTAGACCAGCGGCATGCAGGAAACGAACCTGGAACTTTTCCCCGTAGCGGAACCGACTGTCGACATCGTGCCCGGCCGCAAGCTGGCGGCAAAGGCAACAGCGCTCTATGCCGCTGCGCACGATCATTTCGAGACGCGGGCGGTCGCGGAACTGCAGCTTGGCTTCGACGGTATCGCAGGTGACTTCCATGGCGGAACGACGCGGCGCTCGGGCGGGCGCGAGCCGTGGTATCCGCGCGGCACCGAGATGCGCAACGAGCGGCAATTGTCGGTTGTCGCGGCGGACGAGCTTGCCATCGTCGCCCAACGCATGGGGCTCGAGGAGATCAAGCCGGAGTGGATCGGCGCCAATCTCGTGATCGAAGGCGTGCCGCAGCTTTCGATGCTGCCGGCCGGTTCGCTCCTGTTCTTCAAGGGTGGCGTGACGCTCAAGGTCGACGGCCAGAACAAGCCGTGCCGCGTTGCCGGACAGTCGATCGCCGAGCATGTCGGCGCCGCGGATCTCAACGCCACCGCGCTGCTTTTCCCGAAGGAGGCGAAGCGGCTGCGCGGCCTTGTCGCCTGGGTCGAGAAGCCGGGCGTCATCAGGCCCGGCGAGGAGATTTCCATTCGGGTGCCGGAGCAGTGGATCTATCAGCCATGAGGCCACGCTGCTGGAGCAGCTTGGCCGGTGCCTTTTGATCAGGCTTTGCGGTTCTTGTTGGCGCCCTGCGCCATCACCGAGACATGGTCCCACTTTTCCCAAGTGGCGATGCGGTTGGCATATTCCTGCCTGATCATCGGCAGGCCGCCATCGCCGAAGAAGACCCTGAGCGGCGGCTCGGCGGCATCGACGATCGCCAGCATCGCCGGGCCGGTGGCTTGCGGATCGCCGGCGACCGAGCGGCTGCGGCGCTCGGCCATCGCCGCGCGGACCGGTTCGTAGGCATCCAACGGCTTGGAGACCTTGGCCGACGGGCCGGCCCAGTCCGTTGAGAAACCGCCCGGCTCGACAAGGGTCACATGAATACCGAACTGCGCCACTTCCAGGCTGAGCGACTGGCTGAAGGCTTCCAGCGCCCATTTCGAGGCGTGGTAGAGGCCGAGCGAGGCAAAGGCGTTGACGCCGCCGATCGAGGATATCTGGATGATGTGGCCGGAGCGCTGCGCCCGCATGATGGGCAGCGCGGCTTGCGTCACCCAAAGCGCGCCGAAGACGTTGGTCTCGATCTGGTCGCGCGCTTCCTGCTCGGTGACTTCCTCGATGGCGCCGAAATGGCCGTAGCCGGCATTGTTGATGACGACGTCCAGCCGGCCGAAACGCTTGTGCGCCGCGGCGACGGCGGCGTCGACCGCCTGCTTGTCGGTGACGTCGAGCGTCATGGCGGCGACGTTCTCGCCATATTTCTCGACGAGATCGGCGAGGGTGCCGGCATCGCGCGCGGTGGCGGCGACGCGATCGCCGCGGGCGAGCGCGGCCTCGGCCCAGACGCGGCCAAACCCCTTCGACGATCCGGTGATGAACCAAACCTTATCAGTCATGATCTGCGATCCTTGCCCATGGTAAGCGGAGGAATCTCCGTTCCGGATGTACGGTGCCAACGGCACTTTTCCAGATGCATGCCAAGAAATTGTCTGAACCGCAGCCCGGCAGAGAAAGTCGTCAACGCCTCTGTCGGAAATTTCGCAGGCGAGCAATCATCGCTTTGCCGTCGGCTGTCCCGCTCCGCTCGATCAATTGCGAAAGGGTAAAGACACAGATCCCGTCGATCGGGCTTGCCTCGAGCTGCTGCACGGCGTCTGAAAATTCCACGGCGCTGATATAATCGGCGCGGCCGTGTCCCGCGTGCATGCCATCGAGATAGATCGCCTTTGCTTGCAAGGTGCAGATCGTTCGTGCCTTGCCTCGCTTTTTGATGTCCCTGGCGATCTTTGCCGGCCACGCGCTGTCGCGACGCAGGATCTGGTGATAGGCCATCACCTCGAAAATATCGACGACGGCGTTCAGCCGGCTGACATCCTGACCGAAGACTTCCGTCACGGCATCGTCGAAATCGGCTCGGAAGAACGGCAGCGTGTTGATGGCAATCTCGGTGCCGGGCCTGACGGCGTGCACGGCATTGTGCAGGCGGCCGATGGCGGAGACCGTGACGCCGCATTTCCAGTCGCGCCAGGCCTCGCGATAATGGCTGGCGATCCGTTCAGCCGCCTCTCGTGGCCGATCAATCGGAATGTCGGCGCCGGTATCGTCGCGGAAGCGACGCAGCGTGTCGGGCGCATAGCTGTAGTCAGGCTTGGAGGCGCGCTGGGTATCCTGCAACCAGGTTTCCCAGAAGCCGGGCCAGCGGACAAAGCCGAGATGGATGCCCTCCGGCCGCAATTCGTGGACGGCGGTCTCCAGCAGGCCGATCTTGTGGGCGAGGTTCTCCTTGCAGTCCGGCGCGATGCCGACATACCAGTCTTCTTGTGTGGCCAGGCCGCCGTTCTGGTCGATTGGCAGCAGGTCTGGATGCTGGCGTGTGTAGGCCGGATCGAAGCAGATATTGAGGCATCCGAAATATGCAATGCCGCGGTCTTTCAGCGCTTTGCGGAAAGCCAGATCGTCCTGCTTGCTCCAGCGTGCCCGGTCATCGCCACGAACCGCGCTCTCCACAGCCGAATCCTGCATCGGCAGGAAGCGGCTCTGCGTAATGACATAGGTTACGCCCATGGACCGCAATAAGTCGGCGGCCGCCTCGGCCTCCATCCCATATTTCAGGAACAGGTCATTGTCGTAGATCTTCACCCCTACGCTCAGGTCTGTCATCTTGTCGTCCAATGCAAAGGAAGGAAGGGGTTAGTGAACCGCCGTGGTCCGCGAGGTGGCTTCGGCGCTTCGGCTTATCATCGCGAGGAGACGCGCCCGGTCCAAGTCGCGCTTGTCCGTGATCTCCGTTACCGTTCCGGCCTGCACGACCGCGACAAGGTCGGAGAGGGTCAGGATCTCGTCCAGATCGTCGGAGATCAGAAGCACCGCCGCGCCCGCTTCCGCCAACGATCGAATCTGCTGGTGAAGCTCGGCCTTGGCGCCCACGTCGACGCCGGCGGTCGGCTGGTCGAGAACGAGTATCCGTGGCTCGGCGGTCGCTGCCCGGGCCAACAGCACTTTTTGGGCGTTGCCTCCGCTCAGCGTCGCAACATTCCGCTCAGGCTCCGCCGGCCTGACACGGAAGCGTTGAATCGCCTGCTCGAC
>NZ_RZTO01000899.1:0-2357 GCF_003997225.1 Mesorhizobium sp. M2C.T.Ca.TU.002.02.1.1 | reverse complement strand
CGTAACCCCTGCGGGCCAGCGGTCATCAAATCGACCGCATCAAAGGCCGAATACATGACCGCTCCAGACTTGCGCCGTATCTGCTAATTGCCTCTTGCCTAAGAGGGGCCGTCCATACATGACGAAGCAACTGACGCAGCACATCAGTTCCGAATCAAATTCCCTCGCCGGCCAGCTCTTCCGAGAGCGTCGAGACCTGGTCCTGGGCGCTGCGCATCATCGGGTAGATCGCCAGCACCTTCTGCCACGCTTCCAGCGCCGACTGCTTGTGGCCGGTCTCGGTCATGATCTGGGCAAGGCCGGAGAGCGCGCCGAAATGGCGCGGCTCGAGCTGCAAGGTGCGGTCGATATCGGCCATCGACTTCCCGTAGTTCTTCATCAGGAAATGCACGGTGGCACGGCGGTTCCAGCCTTCGGCATAGTCGGGCTGCAAGGTCACGACCTGGTCGAGGAAATCGAGGGCGACGTCGAATTTCTGGTCTTCCGTCGCCTTTTGCGCCCACTGCATCATCAGGTCGATCGAAGCGCTGCCCGACTGGCTCCATTCGTTCCAGATGCGGCCGGCGATGCGCTCGGCCGCCTTCTCGTTGCGCTCGCGCTTCAGCTCGGTAAAGAGCTGGTCGAGGCGGCCCTGCTTGGTCGGAGCGGCCGGCGGCGGCGTGGCGGTGGGCGGCGGCGCGGCATCCGGAGGCAGCGCGCCCGGCACCTCTTCGGCTCCCGCAGGCAAGCCGGAAAGCAAAAGGGCGGTGAAAAATGCAAAAAGAATCCGCATCGCCGGAATCTAGTCCCGGACGGCGGATCGTCAAAGTGATTTTAGCGTGAGAGCGCCGGCGAACCGGCACTCGACATCAACGCGGCGCATAGCGTCGCGCAGCAAGCTCAGCCCTGGCGCGCCTTGTAGCGCGGAGCGGTCTTGTTGATGATGTAGATGCGTCCCTTGCGGCGAACCAGCCGGTTGTCGCGGTGACGCGCCTTGAGCGCCTTGAGCGAATTCTTGATCTTCATGGTCTTGCCTGTTCGGTCAGGGCCCGTCCCGGGCCGAATTTTAAAGGCGCGCCCGAAAAAAGCGCGCCTTTGAACTTGGCGTGGCTCATAAACGAGGAGTGTTGTCCGTGTCAACCACGTGACGGTGCCGAATGCCACAAGCGGGCCGGCATATCAAATATTCACCATCCGCCCGGTGCGGCATTGCGCGACTCGAAAGCGGCTGGAATGGTGCAATCTCGGCGAAACGACGGGAGATTCCACATGCGCCGCCTGGTTTTGCCTGCCTGTCTGGTCCTGCTTGCGACCGCGCCAGCCGCCTTTGCCGAGGACTGCGACCGAAACGACGACAGCCAGTCGATGCTGAACATCTGCGCCGATGCCGACTATCGGGCGGCCGACGCCAAGCTCAATGCCGCCTATAAGAACATCGTCGGCAGCAACGATCAGGCCTCGAACAAGCTATTGCAGACGGCGCAGCGCGCCTGGATCGCTTTCCGCGACGCCGAATGCGCCTATTCGACCGCCGACAGCGAGGGCGGCTCCATCCATCCGATGGAGGTGTCGCAGTGCCTGACGAAGCTCACCAACGAGCGCACGAAGCAGCTCACGTCCGACGCCAACTGCAAGCTCAGCGATCCGGGCTGCGCCGGCTCGGACGCGGGCAGCGACGACCAGGATCTGCAGTAAGCGACGTTTATCGCGGCCTGATGAGGCGCGTGAAATGGCCCATCTTGCGGCCGGGGCGCGACTCGGCCTTGCCGTAAAGATGCAGCATCAGATCGGGTTCGTTAAGCAGCGCCGGCACCCTCAGCATGTCGTCGCCGATCAGGTTTTCCATCACGCAATCAAAATGGCGGGCAGGCGAGCCCAGCGGCAGGCCGGTGACGGCGCGGATATGCTGCTCGAACTGCGAGACGACGCAGGCGGCTTCCGTCCAGTGGCCGGAATTGTGGACGCGCGGCGCCAGCTCGTTGGCCAGAAGCGAACCGTCGGCAAGCACGAAGAATTCGACGCCGATGACGCCGACATAGTCGAGCGCGGAGAGGATTTTCGCGGCCGCGTCCTTGGCGGCCGTCGCTGTCGCCGGATCAATCGCGGCTGGAAGCGTCGAGGTGCGCAGGATGCCTTCGCGGTGGACGTTTTCCGCCGGATCGTAAGCCGCGACGGATCCGTCCAGCCCACGCGCGGCGATCACCGAAATCTCGCGCTCGAAGGCGACGAGCGATTCGAGGATCAGCGGCACATTGCCCATGGCCTCGCAGACACCGGCAAAACCGGCCGTTTCCATGTTGCGGAAGACGCGTTGGCCCTTGCCGTCATAGCCCATGCGGCGGGTCTTCAGCACGCCGCTGCCGTTGAACGTCTTGAGC
>NZ_RZTO01000898.1:0-2361 GCF_003997225.1 Mesorhizobium sp. M2C.T.Ca.TU.002.02.1.1 | reverse complement strand
GTTCCACCCCCGCCCGCGGTCGCCGAACATCACATAGCCGGCGTCAGTCACAGCGACAGTGTCCTCCAGCTTGATGAAGCCGCGCGTCGGATGGAGCATGGTGGTCTCGACCGACAGCACCATGTTCTTTTCCAGCGGCTTGGCCGCATAGGTGCCCTCATAGGCGACCGGATGATTGGTCATCAGGAACGGCGCCTCATGCGTGATCAGCCCCATGCCATGGGCGAAGAAATCCGTGTAGGCCGCGACCTTGGAGGCTTTCAGCACGCTTTCCGCATGCGCGATCATGTCGCCGCCCAGCGTGCCTGCCTTGACCCTGGAAAAGGCCGCCTGCTGCACCGCTTCGACCTCGGCCAGAAGATCCTCCAGCTCGGCATCCGGCTCGCCGAGCACGCCCATGCGGCAGAGGTCGCCGATATAGCCGTGATAGTTGCCGCCGGAATCGATCGACATCACCTCACCCTTCTTCCACGCCTGGCTGGACGCCGCGCGGTTGTGGCTGGAGCCCAGCGTCAGCAGGCAATATTCGAAATGCGCGCCGCGATTGGTCTCCTCGCGCCTCAGCCGCTCGATGATGTCGGTCTTGCTCGTGCCTTCGCGCGCCCAGGCAATGGTCGCCAGCATGGAATCCGTGATCAGCTCAGAAGCGATGCGCAGCTGTTCGAGCTCCGCTTCGGTCTTGATGGCGCGCATGCTCTCCAGCATGCCGGTCGCGTCGATCAGCTTGGCATCCGGCAGCGCCTTGCGGATCAGCATATAGGCGTCGGACGGCAGGAAGCCCGGCTCAATGCCGATGCGGGCGGTTTCCTTGCCGATCTGCTTGAGATGCTCGACCGCCAGATTGGCGGCATCTAGCGTGCCCCAGCAAGCGGCGTGCAGTGTCGGCGTCCAGAAGGGATGGTTCTGGTGCTCGCCGCCTTCCATCTTGTTGCCGATATAGGCGGCATGCTCCGGCCCGCCTTTCTCGTAAAGGACGATCGGCAGATAGCGGCTGTGGCCGATCGCATCCATCGCGGCGAAGAAGATGAACTTGTAGCCGCCGAGCAGATATTGCGTGTTGTGCTTGGAGGTGGCGAAGAGCACGTCGATGCCGGCCTCTTCCATCAGCCGGTCCACCCGCGCCTGGTCGAACGGAATGCTGCTGACTTCGGTTTTGCCCGGAGCGATGTTCATCTGCCTCTCCCTGTTTTTCATCGGCCGCAGGAGCGCCGAACGTCATGATTTATGGCTGTCGGCCAAATCTGCATCATTTTGGCCACTCTGGTCCAGCCAGAATTGATCACTTTCGCGCCAAAGACAGTTTCCGTTCGAATCTTGATCTTGCTTCGCCATAATCTGGTCCTACCAGATAAGGCGTCGGAGACTCCTTCCGCCGGCTGGTCCAGCGGACGGAAATTTCAAAGCCAAGCCATGATGCGCCAAAACCGTCTCTGGCGAAACCTTTGCCAAGGGCCATAATCACGCGATTGCCGCGCCTGCCATGGCGCGAGGAGGGGAGTTTGAGCGATGTCCGAATTGACGATTTCACGCCGCGGCCTGCTGGCCGGCTCGGCGCTGCTTTGGGCCTCGACCGCGCTGCCGGCCATCACCTTCGCGCAGACGCCGAAGAAGGGCGGCCGTCTCGTGCTGGCCGCCGATTCCGAGCCGCGCAACCTCAACCCCGCGATCGTCGCTTCCAACGGCGTCTTCTTCATCTCCAGCAAGATCGTCGAGACGCTGGCCGAAGCCTCTTTCGACGGCAAGGACGGGCTCGAACCCCGCCTGGCGCTTTCCTGGGAGGGTGCGGCCGACGGCCTGTCGGTGACCTTCAAATTGCGCGACGGCGTCAAATGGCATGACGGCAAGCCCTTCACCTCCGCCGATGTCGCCTTCTCGGCGCTGCAGATCTGGAAACCGCTGCAGAATCTCGGCCGCACCGTGTTCAAGGACCTGGAGGCCGTCGATACGCCGGACGAGCTGACGGCGGTCTTCAAATTCGCCAAGCCGACGCCGTTCCAGCTGATCCGCAACGCGCTGCCAGCGCTGTCGAGCGTCGTGCCGAAACACCTTTATGAGGTGGGCAAGATCGAGGAGAACCCGGCCAACAACGCGCCGGTCGGCACCGGCCCGTTCAAATTCGCCGAGTACAAGGCCGGCCAGTACTATCGGCTGACGAGGAACGACGCCTATTGGGGCAAGGACGAGCCCTATCTCGACGAGATCGTCTACCAGGTGCTCCCCGATCGCACATCTGCCGCCGCGGCGCTCGAGGCGGAAGAAATTCAGCTTGCCGCCTTCTCCGCCGTGCCGCTCGCCGATCTCGACCGCATCTCCAAGGTGCCCGGCCTGAAGGTCATCACCAAGGGCTATGAGGGCCTGACC
>NZ_RZTO01000897.1:0-2364 GCF_003997225.1 Mesorhizobium sp. M2C.T.Ca.TU.002.02.1.1 | reverse complement strand
CTCTAGCACGTCGCAAACAGCTGGAAAAGCAACGGATTGGGCTGGCGGCGCAGTTGCATTGGCAAGTTTAGCGACTATATTCCGGCCAAATTTTCGCGGGGCGACCGCGGCGGTATTTCACCACCCAGGAGTTTCTTGATGTTCGTTACACCGGCATACGCCCAGGGCGTCGGCGCCTCGCCAGACATGTTCATCTCGATTTTGCCGTTTGTCCTGATTTTCGTGATCATGTATTTTCTGATCATCCGGCCGCAGCGCGCGCAGCTGAAGAAGCGCCAGGAAATGCTGACGGCGGTGCGCCGCGGCGACACGGTGGTGACTGGTGGCGGCTTCATCGGCAAGGTGACCAAGGTGATCGACGACAACGAGCTGGAGATCGACCTTGGCGGCACCAAGGTGACCGCGTTGCGCTCGACGATCTCGGACGTGCGCGTCAAGGGCGAACCGGTGGCGAACCAGAACGCCAAGAAGTAGGCGAAATCCCAGCGGTGATGGCCGCGGGCAGGGTTCTGACGAACGGCGGCATATGGTCTATCTTTCGCCCCTGAAGGTCATTTTGATCGGGCTTGCCCTGATCTCGATGGTCTTCGGCGCGCCGAATGTTCTGGCCGCGGTGCCCGGTGCGCATATTGTGTTTCGCCTGGATACGGATCAGGTAAGAAGCCGCCGGCTGGAAGCCGTGCGCGACCAGATCAGGACGCTGCTTCGCGATGCAGAACCCAAGATCAGCTACAACGGCCTTGTCGTATCGGGCCCCACGGTTCAACTGCACATTGGCGATCCCGCGCAAGTCGAGATCGCCAAAGCCGCACTCAAGGCAGTAGTCGATCCTATCGCCGGCAAGGAAGGCCCGGTCCAGGAGTTTGCGCTGGACGACAGCGAGCCTGGCCTGTTGAAGCTCACCATGACCGATGCCGGCGCGAAGTATCAAACCTCTGCCGCGCTCACACAGTCGATCGAGGTCATCAAGAATCGCCTCAATGAACTTGGCGTGGCCGATCCCGCGGTCCAGTTGACGGATGGCGGCATACTGGTTCAGGCGCCAGCCGTCGCGGATTTGCACAGCCTGGCGCAAACCCTCGCTCGGCAGGGCCGACTGAGCTTCCAATTGGTTGACACTTCGATGCCTGTGGACGATGCGGTCAATGGCCAGGCGCCTGCCGGTTCAACGGTGCTGTACACGCCGGATGAACCGCCAGTTCCCTATCTGGTCGAAGACCGGGTGCTTGTCTCGGGCGACAGCGTGCTGGACGCGGAAGCGACCCACGACAGCTCGACGGAACAGTTTGTCGTCGCATTCCGGCTCGATTCCAAGGGTACGCAACGTTTCAAGTGGGCGACCACGCGCAATATCGGCAAGCCATTTGCGGTGATTTTGGACGGTCAGGTGATTTCAGCGCCTATCATCCGGGAGCCCATCGAGCACGGTACCGTGCAGATATCGGGCAATTTCACAGCCCAAAGCGCCAAGGAACTGGCCCTGTTGTTCCGCACCGGCGCGCTGCCGGCGAGATTGACAATCGTCGAGGAAGCACGATAGGGCCGGCCGTGGTCGCAACGATAACCATAGCTGACAACCGAGCCGATGGCGGAACGCTGCCGCTTGTACGCCTGAACGGATAAGAACGAATGCTCTATTTCTCGCGCCTGAAGATGATCCTGATCTGGCTCGCCGTGGCCGTCACAGTGATCCTCGCCGCGCCCAACCTCTTCCCGGCAAGCATGCTGGCGCAACTGCCGAACTGGGTGCCGAAGCGGCAGATGACGCTCGGCCTCGACCTTCAGGGCGGTTCGCACATCCTGCTCCAGATGGACCAGAACGATCTGATCAAGGATCAACTGGAGACGACACGCGACGAGATCAGGACGCTGCTGCGCGATGCCAAGATCCAATATACCGGACTTGGTGGAACGGGCCGCACCGTGCAGGTGCGCATCAACGATCCGAACCAGGTCGAAGCCGCAAAGACGGCGTTGAAGCCGATAACCAATCCGGTTACGGCCGGCCTCTTTACCGGCGGTTCCGTCCAGTCGATGACCCTGGACGATTCCGAGCCCGGATTGCTGAAGTTCACTGTCACGGATGCGGGCATCAAATACCGTACATCGACGGCGTTGTCGCAGGCGATCGAGGTGGTGGAGCGGCGCGTCAACGCGCTCGGCACGACGGAACCGATCGTGCAGCGGCAGGGTGACGATCGCATTCTGGTTCAAGTGCCCGGACTGCAAAATCCGCAAAGGCTCAAGGACATCATCGGCCAGACCGCCAAGCTGACGTTTCAGATGGTCGATACGTCCGTGCCGGTCCAGGACGCGATCAAGAACCGGCCGCCGCCCGGCGATTCGGTCCTCTATTCGCAGGAC
>NZ_RZTO01000896.1:0-2373 GCF_003997225.1 Mesorhizobium sp. M2C.T.Ca.TU.002.02.1.1 | reverse complement strand
GGAAGGGATTGGACAGCGCCTTGCCGTACCATTGCACGGAGAAGCCGGTGAACTCGCTGGCATGGTGGCCGGCATTGAAGGAGAACAGCACGACCAGCGCGATCGGCAGATAGAGGAACGCAAAAACGGCAACGACGAAGGCGCGCATCAGATCAGGTCCACCCGGCGTGCGCCCGAAAGCCGGGTCGAGATGCGGTTGGCGACGATCAGCACCACGACCGAGACCAGCACCAGCGTGATGGCGATGGCCGATCCGAATGGCCAGTTGCGTGATTGCAGGAAGAGATCGACCAGCGCGTTGCCGATGAAGAACACCTTGCCGCCGCCGAGCAGCGTCGGGATCAGATATTCGCCGAGCAGCAGGATCATCACCAGCGAGAAGCCGGTCATCACGCCGGGCAGCGACAGCCTGAGCGTCACGCCAAGGAAGGTCGACAGCGGCGTGGCACCCAGGTCGGCAGAAGCCTCCAGCAGGCGCCGGTCGAGCCGCTCGAGGCTGACATAGATCGGCAGGATCATCAGCGGCAGATAGCCGTAGACGATGCCGAGCAGCACCGCGCCCGGCGTGTTGATCAGCCTCAGATCCTCGATGCCGACATAGGCGAGCAGGGCCGGGATGCCGCGCCCGCCGAGGATGTACATCCAGGCATAGGTACGCATCAGAAGGCTGGTCCAGAACGGGATGACGATCATCGCGAGCAGGATCAGCCGCCAGCGGTGCGGCGCCCGCAGCGCCAGATAGTAGGCGACCGGATAGGCGACGAGCAGGCAGGCGAGCGCGCCGATGGGCGCCAGCACCATCGTGTTCCAGAAGGCCGTCGCCCGCGCCGGCAAATTGGCATATTGCGCGAAGGTGAGCGCGGCTTGGTAGCCGCCCTCGGGCGCCCGCTCGCCGACGCTGAAGATGGCGATGGCGACGAAGGGCAGCACCAGGAAGACGACCAGCCACAGCGCCGCCGGGGCGAGCAGCAGCGCCGTCACGAGGTTTTTGCGAAAGAGACTGCGGCGCATCGGGAAAGCCGGTTGGGAGCCGGCGGGCATTTGCCCGCCGGTCGCATTGTCTGGATCGGGTTTGTGACCGGTCTCGCTCAAGCCGACTTGAAGCGCGCCATCAGCTCGGCGCGGCCCGGATCGGTCAGCGTCGCGGCGGCGCCGAACTCCAGCGGCTTCAGCAGGTCGGCCGCCGGATAGAGGATCGGGTTGTCGAGCACTTCCTTGGGCAGCAGCGCGTTGACCCGCGCATCGGTCGAGGGCGCGCCATTGGCCAGATGCTCCTTCACCGCTACCTTCGGGTTCATCAGGTAGTTGAGCAGCGCATAGCCGGCCGGCTTGTTCGGCGCGTCCTTCGGGATGGCGTAAAAGTCGGTCCAGATCTCGCCGCCTTCCTTGCCGAGCACATAAGCGATCTCGGGGATGTCGCGATGAAGCTGCGCGCCGTCATTGGTCCAGCACATCGTCATCCAGGCGTCGCCGGCGCGCATTCCCGGCTGGTAGTCGCTCGACACGGCGAACAGATGCGGCTTGACCTTGAGCAGCAGCTCCTCGGCCTTGGCGAGCTCGTCCTGCTTCAGCGAGTTGAACGAGTAGCCGTAATATTTCAGCGCATTGCCGATCGTGGTCAGCTGGTAGTCATGCACCATGGTGCGGCCGTCGCCTTCCGCCATGGCGGTGTCCCAGAATTCCTTCCAGCTCGACATCGGCTTGCTGAGCTTCTTGGTGTTGACGGCGAAGCCAGTCGTGCCCCAGTTCTTCGGCACGGCATAGATCGTGCCGTCGATCGTGCCTTCGGCGGTGAAGCGCGCATCTTCCGACTTGCCGTCGAAATTGCCGAGCTTGACCATGTCCAGCGCCTCGATGATGCCGAGCTTCTTGTAGGTCGAGATCGTGTAGTTGGTCGGCACGAACAGGCTCCAGCCCGAGCCGCCGGCCTGCAGCTTGGCCAGCATCTCCTCGTTCGAGCCGAAGACGTTGACCTCGACGGCGACGCCCGTGTCGGCCTTGAAGTTCTCGAAGGTCTGCGGGTCGTGGTAGTTCGGCCAGGTGGCGATCGACATGCGGTCGCCGAGGTTCTCGGCGGCGAAGGCCGGCGTCGGCATGATGCCGAGCTCGCGCGCCATCACCGCGGTCGCGACGCCGAGGCCGGTGAGGCCAAGGAAGTCGCGCCGGCTGATCGAGCCGCGCTTCAGGCGCATCAACTGGTCGACGAATTTATCCGGGGTTATCGGCAGTCCGTCACGATAGGATTTCGGCATTTTGGTCTTCCCTCTGGTTGGTCCCGTTATTGTTGGCATGCGGAAACGCCAGCGGCGCTCCGGCGGCAAAGCCGATGGCGACGGGTTCGCCCGGCTTGAAGAGATTGCCCTGGCCGATCAC
>NZ_RZTO01000895.1:0-2380 GCF_003997225.1 Mesorhizobium sp. M2C.T.Ca.TU.002.02.1.1 | reverse complement strand
CCGTCCTTCTCCAAGCTGGCGCGCATGGTTGGGCAGATGAAGGAGCCGTATAACGACCAGATGTGAGGGTGGGTAGGCGCCTTGCCTGGAAATGTGGGCGCCGCCCCTCATCCGCCCCTTCGGGGCATGACAGCCCTGCGCTTTCGCTCCGGGCGTTCGTTGCTCGAAAAGCCAAGCAATTGGCTTTTCGTTCCGCTAACGCGGACCACGCCTCACCCCCGTGGAACGGGGAGAAGGAAAGGGTCATGCCCTGCCCGGCCAGCCCTGCTTGAGGGCCAACACGCTGCCGGGGCCGTGCGCCGCGGCGTAGAGCAGGCCGGCGGCGAAGGGGAAATGCGACATGAAGGCGCCGAATTCGGCCTGGTTTCCGGCCCAGTGCGACGGGCCGTGGAAGGCAAAGCCAAGGAAGGTGACGTAGACCGCGCCGATCAGCGCCAACGGTGTCAGATAAGCGCCGGTGAGGAAGGATATCACCAGCAGCGTTTCGAGGATCGCCGCGCACCAGGCCAGGAACAGCGGGAACGGAAAGCCCGCGGCGGCGATGTAGCCGGCAGTGGCGCCCATATCCATGAGCTTGAAGGCGACGCCCATCGCGAACATGGCGGCGAAGATCAGGCGGGCAATGAGAATGGCGACGGTCTGCCAGGTCGATTGTGTGTTTTCCACGAGTGTCCCTCCGGTTGAAGTGGTTGATGTGCTCCAAGGACGGACGAAGGGCGATGGTTCCGACAGGGGGGTGGAAAAATTGTTGGAGCGCCCTTCCTCGCCCCCGCAACGCGGGGGAGAGGTGGCCGCGAAGCGGTCGGAGAGGGGCAGCGCCGGCCATGAAGGATCAAGCGCCGCGGCGCGAGCCAGCCAAGCTTGGTGTTTTACGAAGGCCCCTCTCCGTCGCGGCTTCGCCGCGCCACCTCTCCCCCCGCTTCGCGCGGGGCGAGGAAAAAAGCTCAGCCGACCTTCGCCTGCGGCGGATGGCTGATCGAATCCCGCACGGTGCCGTATTCGGCGCCCCAGCGGTCGGTCATGTCGCAGCGTATGTCCCAGAGATCGGGGAAGAAGCGATGGCGGGCGCCGCCTTCCAGGATTTCCACCGGCCGTCCCTTCAGCGACTTGGCGCCCAGCCCGATCGAGCGGTGGATCAGATAAAGGTGGTTGGCGCGGAATTTCTGGAACAGCTCGTCGAACTCGATCAGCGCCTCGGCCACGACATAGGAATCACCGTGGTCGTAATGCTCGTCATAGATATCCTCCACGGTCAGCCCGCGGCCGTCGCAATAGGCATGCTTGAAGGCCCGCCAAAGATCCGGCGGCAGGCGCAGCAAGAGCTTGAAACCCGGTGATTCCTGGCCGCTGCCATTGCCGAGCTGCAGGCGGATCTGCTGGTACTCCTTGGGCGACATCGTCTCCAGGAGATCGAGCTGCGCCGTCATCATGCGCATCAGCCGGTGCACGCGGCCCATCAGCGTGACGATGCGGTGGGTGTCCTGCCTCTCCAGATAGTCGAGCACGTCGACCAGCGTGTAGGCGATAAGCTTCATC
Source organism: Mesorhizobium sp. M2C.T.Ca.TU.002.02.1.1 (assembly GCF_003997225.1). Taxonomy (NCBI): domain Bacteria; kingdom Pseudomonadati; phylum Pseudomonadota; class Alphaproteobacteria; order Hyphomicrobiales; family Phyllobacteriaceae; genus Mesorhizobium; species Mesorhizobium sp. M2C.T.Ca.TU.002.02.1.1. Next base: position 844 of record NZ_RZTO01000895.1, on the reverse strand, counting down.
CAAAGCTCCTCGACCTGATGCACGATCTGGAACTGCAATTCGTCGGCATTGACCATCTCGGCGAGCGGCTTCTGGCAGGCGAGCAGCTGGTCGCATTTCAGATAAACGCCGTAGTCGCGCATTTCGGGCGCCTCGATGCGGGCGTGATAGTCCGTCTTGTCCATGGCTCGTCCTCCTCGCGACAGGTTTTCCACTTGGCGACAAGGATAGCGCTTTCGGCTTGAACATTGTTCCTTTCTGTTGTTCAAATGGCGAAAAATGAAGGACGACTGTCGACGCCTTCTGCCATATTGGAGAACGAATGACGCTGGATACACTCGACCGCAGAATAGTCGCTGCGCTTGAGCGCGACGCGCGCATCTCCTTCGGCGCGCTCGCCGAGGCGGTCGGATTGAGCAAGACGCCTTGCTGGAAACGGGTGAAGGCGCTGGAAGAGGCCGGCATTATCCGCGGATATTCGACCCGCGTCGACCCGGCCAGGATCGGCTTCGGCATCGAGGCGTTCATCCAGGTGTCGATCGACTTCGAGGTGTCGGACGCCTTCGAGGCGGCGGTGAAGAAGCACCCGCTGATCCGCCGCTGCTACGCCACCACGGGCGAGGCCGACTATCTGCTCCAGATCGTCACCGTCGACATGATGGCGCTCGACAAGATGCTGCGCGAGGAGCTCAGCCGCCTGCCCGGCGTGCGCCGCACGGTGACGTCGATGGCGATGCGCGAGATCAAGGGCGACATCTCCTTTGCAGAGGCGGCGGCGCGTGCGTTGCGCGAGTAGGCGCAGGGGGTCTTGAGACCCCGGCAGCCCCTCCTCCAACCGAGCCCCGCAGGCCGCTCGTACGGGCAC
>NZ_RZTO01000894.1:0-2389 GCF_003997225.1 Mesorhizobium sp. M2C.T.Ca.TU.002.02.1.1 | reverse complement strand
GGGATTTCGGCCGCGGCTTCGGCGGCGGCCGAATCGTTTGACTGCGTCATTGATCCCGCAATCGTCGTCAAGGTTGGCAGCCAGGTTCCGGGCCTGCTCGATTCCGTCATTATCAACCGCGGCGACAGGGTCACCGCCGGCGAGGCAATCGCTACGCTCTCGTCGAAAGTCGAGTCGGCCACGGTGGCGCTGATGACGGTGCAGGCAGGGAGCACAAGCGAGATCGAGGCGCAGAAAGCGCGCCTGGACCTCGCGCAAAACAAGCTGTCGCGCATCGAGGAACTGGTAAAGCGCAACATATCGGCGAAGAGCGACCTCGATGCCGCGGTCGCGGAGGCGGAGGTGGTGAAACGGGAGTTGGCGCTCGCGGAGATGCGCAAGCGCGCGGCGGAACTGGAACTCAACCGGGCGCAGGCCGTGCTCGAACAGAAGACCATCCGCAGCCCAATCACCGGTATCGTGATCCAGCGGTCGCTTTCCAAGGGCGAGTATCTCGATCAGGACAAACAACTCGCCACTATCGCCCAGCTCGACCCTCTGTTTGTCGAGTCCTTCCTCCCTGTGAACAAGTTCGGCAGCATCAAGGTGGGCATGCCGGCAATCGTCAAGCCTAACGAACCGATCACTGGCACCTATGAGGGGACCGTCAAAGTCGTGGATTCGGTGTTTGATGCTGCGTCCAGCACGTTCGGTGTGCGTGTGGAACTCTCTAATACCGGCCAAAAGCTCCCCGCCGGCCATCGCTGCAGGGTTTCCTTCGACGGCACGACGGATTGAATGCCGACTTCCGAGACCTGGCGTCGGATTGATTCTCTCTGGCAGGGCAACTGTCGCACTACTAAGCAGCCTCGGCTGCCGGCATGGTGGCGGGCGGCGTTGCGATATATAAGGTCCTCACGTCGCTGGCATGTTCGTCAGCGCGCGCGAGGCTTGCCACTGCTTTTGCCTTTTCCGCGATGAACGCCTTTCTGCCTCTCGTCGACCAGATTTCTCGCAACTGTTCGCCTTGATCGGTATTGAGCCTGTCGCCCATCCAAAGCATTGCTCCGTAGATGATGGCGCGATCGTCATTGGGCGCTGCGATCGACGCCTATGACGCGCAAGGCATGGTTCACCAGGCTGCGACATGGCGGGTGTTGGGGAAGGTTGAGTGGCGGAGGGAGTGGGATTCGAACCCACGGTGAACTTGCGCCCACGCCGGTTTTCAAGACCGGTGCCTTAAACCGCTCGGCCATCCCTCCATCGTGATTTTTCACGAGGCGCTTCGTTCCGCTGACCACAAGGCCGTGCCGACAGGAACGCAAGCGCCCCATGCTCTAGTGCGCCGTGCAAAGATCTGTCAATCGCAGGAAAGGCTCAATCACTGTTCTCGGGAGCCGGCGGGCAATTGCAGGAAGCCGGTCGGATGCAATTGACAATGCCGCCAAGACCCTGCCAATCTGTACATGCTAATATTCTAACGGGGGAATTGATGAAAAAGATCTATGAGAAGCCGGTTTTGACGAAGCGCCAGAAGCTGTCTCGTGCGACGGCCCAACAGCTGCCGTCCGACGTGCAGCCGCAATAGCGGGACAAAGCCTTACTCTTATTCGGATTTGACGCGCCGACGATCTTGTGGCCGGCGCTATCGGCAGAAGAGTATCCTCGAACGAGCAAGGACCTTCCGAGCGGCGGTATTGTGCTCGTGCCATAATCTCGCCCTGTTGCGGCCATAATCGATTAACATCGTGATAAGCAATTCCTGTGCAAAAGGGATTGGGGATCAAGGTGTTGGCCTAACGGGCGACTTCTGGCTCCGACAGGTGCAGCACGGTAGGGGACAATCGAAAACATGCAGGAACTGGCGCGCCCGCGTCTTCGTCGCGCTTCTGCTTTCGCCCTGTGCGCCCTTTCGGGCCTGCTGCTGGCTGCCTGCGCCTCGCAACCCGAGCCGAAGGGGATGGTTTACAAGAAGGCCCGCTCCAAGGAATATTTCGCCGAATCCGAATATGGCGTGAAGGCGAGCCCGCGCGTCCAGTTCATGCGGCGCGGCGGCGGCCGCGACCAGCTCGGAAAACCCTATCAGGTGCGCGGCAAGTGGTATTATCCGAAGGAAGATAAGAAGGGCTTCACCAAGGTCGGGCTGGCGTCCTGGTATGGCGATGCCTTCCACGGCCGTCTGACCGCCAATGGCGAAGTCTATGATATGACGCATCTGACGGCGGCGCATCCGACGATGCCGCTGCCGAGCTATGCCCGCGTTACCAATCTGGAGACCGGCAGTTCGGTGATCGTGCGCGTCAACGACCGCGGCCCCTATCATGAAGGCCGCATCATCGACGTCTCCGAACGCGCGGCGCAGATGCTCGACTACGACAAGGTCGGCACGGCCAGGGTCAAAGTCGAATAT
>NZ_RZTO01000893.1:0-2390 GCF_003997225.1 Mesorhizobium sp. M2C.T.Ca.TU.002.02.1.1 | reverse complement strand
GCCTTCCGACCGGTCCTCACCCGTCTCGACGGCCTCGGCTTTGCGCAATGCGATGTCGATTTCCTCGACGGTGAGCACACCTTTCTTGACGAGCACATGGTTGATCGCGGCGACGGCCATCAGCAGGCCCTCGAGTTGCAGGTTGGCGACGTTCATGGCGTTCCTCCCATTGACCTCGCTTCAAGAACGCATGAGGGGCGTTTCCGATCCGGGCGGGAGCCTGTGCGGCTAAGCCTCCATCCACCGCTCGCCATACTCGCTCCAGAGCTGCCTGATCTCGCGATTGCCGAGCGGCGGCGTCTGGCGGTCGCCATAGAAGACGGCGACGGCGCTGAGGTCGTACTGGCCCTCGGCCTGAGCGATGAGGCGGATCGCTTCGCCGAGTGGTCTCGAATGGAAGATCGGATCGGCCTGGCCCCGGCCCAGGCTGCGTACGCCCGAAATGCTTGCAGGCACATGCCGCATCCGAAAGACGGATGCCATGGCAGGTCTGTCCATGCTGCTCTCCGCGATTCCCTGAGGGAATGATCCCATAAGCTCCGGCTAATGACCAGCCCGGGACAACCGGCCACAGCAGGAGGGCAGGGAGCAGCACAACCTTGAAACGAAAAGGCCTGACATGGAAAGAAAAAGGCCGGGCGCGACGGCCTGGCCTTTCCTTCCGCGCGGCCGCCGCGAGGCAACCTGCGCTCACCACCGTTGATCCGGTTCGGCTGCTGCGACCGGACCGGAAAGGTCTACCTGTGCCAGCGGCGCAGCCAGTCCGGCTCCGGATCGGTGTTTCGGCTGATCGCCATGCCGGCCAGCAATCCGACCAGTCCGCCGATCAGCATTGCCGTCGAGAAGGTGCCGGGGTTCTGCTGCACCGTTTCCGAAACGCTATGCGCCTGGGTACGCAACTGGCTCGCCGCGCGCGACGCGCGATCGGAAGCGCCGCCGTAGAGGGACGAGGCACGATCGGCCGCGCTTCGGTACCAGCCCTGCGCGGTCTCGGCGGCATCCTCGGCCTGTTCGGCAAGCGCGCGGTTCAGCCGGTTCACCTCGCGCTTCAGTTCGGCGATCTGCTTCTTCATCGCGTCTTCGGACGCTTTCGCGGCCCGCGTGTTGCCGCGCGACGCAGCGCTGCTGCGCGATGCGCTGCTGCTGCGCGCGGCTGTGGTCCTCGCGTTGCCGTCGGCTGAATTGGCGGTGCTGGTGTCGTTGTCTGCCATCGGTTTCTCCTTTTTGCCTCCTGGAACGGCCAAGGCGTCGCATGGTTCCGCGCCGCATGGTCCGAGCCCCGTGCCCACCCGGCCAGAAAACAGGGCCGCGGAGCGTGCTCCGCGGCCCTTGCTTCAAGCCCGGCGCCCGTTACTTGCCGCAATTCTTGTCGTTGACGTTCGGCTCCATCGTACCGGCGGTCGAGTTGTTCGCATTGCCCACCGCGCCCTGCGGGCTGTTCGGGCAGTTCTTGTCGGCGTTCGAATTCATGTCGCCGCCGCTGATGCTGCCGGTCGTGCCGGTGTCAGGCGGCCCCATCTGGTCAGGCGATGGCGTGGCCGGCGTCTTCGGGTCGACCGTGATGGTCTGGCCGCTGCCGCCGCCATTGTTTCCGGCGGTGCCGGCGGTCTGGCCCATCGCCGTCGTGGCGAGACCGATCGTCAGGGCCGAAGCTGCAAGGATCTTCATAAGCATGATCTTCTCCTCTGTGCGAGACGGTTCGTCTGTCGCGTTGCGACTAAGGGTGGAACCCGTCGGACCAAGGTTGGTTCCGACAAAATTCCTCCGGCTTTCGGCTCCAGGGCTCGATCCATGGTTGTGGCGAGGCGCGCCTCGCCCACAGGGGTCGGGTCAAGCGGATTTGGAGAAATAGGAAAATTTGCCTAAACCCTATTGCCGGGTGAGGGCAGCTATGCTACTATTTTGTCCATGGTGCTGATTTGCGCCAATGGCCCGCCGCAAGGCGGGTTTTTGCTTTAAGCGCTGGCGGGACAGAGGGCGCGAGGGAACGCCGCCTTGTCCTTCTATCTATCTGCAACACCGAGGACCAGATGCCACGTTACGCCACCATCGTCACCGCCGATGACGGCGCCGAGATCGTCAGCGCCATCGGCGAGTTCGAGAGCGCAAGCCTGCCACTCAGCTCAGGCCGCATTGAGCAGGTCGCGCCCGGCGTGCGCATCGGCATGGTGCGTGGCGGCACGGTCGATGCCGTCGCCGGTTTCGGCTTTCCGCCCCAGGGCCCCAGCCCCTCGGCAGCTCGCGTTGCCATCGCGACGTTGGAGGCAATGACCGCGCCGGCGGCTGATCTCGCCAAGCCGGCACGCGCCAAGCCGCGCAGGAAACCTGCGCGCAAGGCCCGCAAGGCGAAGGCGGCAAAGGCCGCGTCATCCAATGCGGCAGCTCATGGC
>NZ_RZTO01000892.1:0-2392 GCF_003997225.1 Mesorhizobium sp. M2C.T.Ca.TU.002.02.1.1 | reverse complement strand
GTCGGTGCCGGGCCCCGCATCGCCGTCGAGAGCCTCTGGGGTCGGCTCGGCCTCTTCGCCAGCCGCCGCGGCCGGCACGTGGCTGTCCGGGGCGGACAGGGGCTCGGGTTCGACTGTCGGGCTTTCATCTGACGGCGTAGCGCTAACGGCCTCTGGCGCCGCAGCCTGTCGATTGCTGGTCCGATCGCCTTGGTCGGTGGTCGATCGATCTTCTTGGTCGCCGTCCGCACCGTCGAGCTGGTCCTCGTCGATCACCACCAGCAGATGACGCGTGTCGGTGAGCCGCGCAAGGCCGGCCGGGTAGGAGGTGTCGGCGCCAGGCACCAGGCGCTTGACGACGCGGTCGCTGCTGCTTGCCACATCCGCAACCAGGGCCGCCAGCGTCCGCGGCTCGATGCCGAGCGCCGCGAACCCGTCGGAGGCTGCCTCGACATCGCCCTGCGCGTCGATGAAGGCGATGAAATGCCCGGCCTCCGTAAAACCGCCGATGGCTCGGCCGGCGATTTCGCCGGCGCTGCGCGAGCTGGTCTGGGTCGCCGGTACCGCGAGCAGGATTGCCTTCTCGCCATCCGGCATCGTCACGGCGCTGGCCAGGAAGCCGACGGCGCGGCTCACCATGCCGGTGGCCAGCCTCACCGTGATGGCGCGGTCGCTGCCGATGTCCGGAAAACCGCTGGTCGCCATGATCTGCCGCCGGGCGATCAGCGGCAGCTGCGCCGAGGCGCCGATGATGGCTTCGATATCCGGATAACCGAACGCCGACGCCCCCGGACCGTTCGCCCAGATCACCTGTTCGAGATCGGCCGACAGAATGGCCAACGCATCGCCCGCGGCAAAGCGCTGGCGCACCGCGTCGAGCACTGCGACGTCGAGGAAGGAGTAGTTTTCAGGCGGCATGTGCTGGCCGACCCTCCGGAGCGGGCGTTTTCAGTTAACGCTTTGTTAATAAAAGCCCATGGCCCGGAGGTCCACAAGCCTAGGCTTGCATCGGTCGAAATCTCTGGGCTCTTGGTTAACGGCCCAATGGCTGACGTACGGGAACATTTTTATGGTGCGGTGCAACAAAGATGTTGCAATGCACAAAAAAACCTTTATATTGCCACCATACATGAACGAGACGGCTTTCTGTCAAAGCCGCTACCCGAAAAAGGTTGGAAAATGTCCAAGACCGCTGCCAAGACCGCCGCAGAGACCATCGAAAACGTCGAATTCCCGAGCTTCGACGCTTCCAAGGCCACCGACCAGATCCGCGCCTTCGCCGAGAAGGGCGTCGAGCAGTCGAAGGAAGCCTACGCCAAGCTGAAGACCGGCGCCGAGGAGACCCAGAAGGTTCTGGAGTCGACCTACGAGACCGCCAAGACCGTTTCCAGCGACGTTTCGCTGAAGGCCATCGCCGCGCTGCGCGCCAATGCCGAGGCCAACTTCTCGCACCTCGAAGCCCTGGTCGGCGCCAAGACCCTTTCGGAAGTCGTCGAGCTGCAGACCGCGTTCCTGCGCAAGCGCGTCGAAATGGCCGTCGAGCAGGCCAAGGAGTTCCAGACCGTTGCCACCAAGGCGGTCGAGGATGTCTCCAAGCCGGTCAAGGCCGCCTTCGAGAAGGCGATGAAGGACGCCAAGGCTGCCTGATTTCCATGCACAACCCTGCGATGCATCAAAACGTCGCATTTCGTCAGACAAGCAGTCGTGCGAAGGGTTGAGCAACCAGATACCCGGGGATGGAACCTCCTCCCTCCGTCTCCGGGGTGACCAGCCAGCACCTCCTCCCGCTGGCTCGTAACAGGAAAAGGCCGGCACCTCCTCCCGCCGGCCTTTTCTTTTGCCTTGACGAAAGGCGGATGAGGAAACCCGTCCTTTGCCTAATCAAGGCCCTTGAATTAGAATCCGATAGCCCGTATTTGACGCATCGCCGAACGACAGAGCGGATCACGGAGAAAGAAGCTTTCACCTCGATCCGGTTCAGGCAAGCGTGCCGTTGTAGCTCAGCTGGTTAGAGCGCCGGATTGTGGATCCGGAGGTCGCTGGTTCGATCCCAGCCAACGGTACCATCGGCTTTGAACAAGGAACTGTTGGCCCTGCTGCGCGGAGCTCCCGGAGCTGATGCGTTTTCGGACAAAGGAACGTCGGCCGGCGACCTCGCGGCCGCCGCCCGCGTGCTGCTCGACGAGATCGCCGCGGCCGTCTCTTCCGGAAAGCGCTGGCATCACCACACGATGTTTCCGGAACCGATCCGCCGACAAATGGCGGATCTTCGTCGAGATCGAAGGCGAAGGCTCGTCGTATGGCCGCGCTACAGTGGTTGGTCCAGACCTCGCCCGCGCCCCACAGTCTTGGTCAACAGCGCCGCCGTCTCGGTGCCGGCCAATCACATGAGCAGCATCCGAGACATTGGCTT
>NZ_RZTO01000891.1:0-2393 GCF_003997225.1 Mesorhizobium sp. M2C.T.Ca.TU.002.02.1.1 | reverse complement strand
ATCTTGTCGACGCGCGATGCCGTATCGAGGTCGGCGGCGATGTCCTGCAATTGGCCATAGGCGTGGAAGGTCACCAGGCCCGCGGCCAGGATCACAAAAATAAAAACGAAAAATGCGGATTCCGCCTTATGGAAACGCATCTACTCCCCGCGGCACTGCAGCCCACTGAGGTTATGGCATGCCGGGCCTTACGGACCGTTAACCCGGACAACCTTGGCGAGAATTAGAACCAGGGATTTTAAGGCGCTGATTGAAAAAGCTTTTCCTCAGTCCTGGACAGCCAGTTCATCGCCCGGCCGCAGCCTGCGCCACTCCGCGCCCAGTTGGTGCCTGAACCATGTCGACTGGCGCTTGGCATATTGCCGGGTCGCGATCTTGGCGCGTTCGATCGCTTCGGGAAAACCCGACTGTCCGGCCATCGCCGCCTGCAGCTCGCGCACGCCGATCGCCTTCATCGCCGGCAGGTCGGGGTCGAGGCCGAGCGCTACGAGCTGACGCACCTCGTCGAGCGCGCCCTTGTCGAGCATCTGGTCGAAACGCGCCTCGATGCGCCGGACCAGTTGCTGCCGGTCCGGCTCGATGACCAGGAAGCGCGCGCTGTCGCGATCGATCAGCGGTCGGCCGCGCGCCGCCTGCCATTCGAGGATCGAGCGACCCGAAGCGTCGAGCACCTCAAGCGCCCGCACGATACGCTGGCCGTCGGTTGGCCTCAGTTGCATGGCCATCGCCGAGTCCTCGTGCATCAGCAGGCGATGCAGCCTTTCGGCCCCTTGTTCCTTGAGCTCGTAACGCCAGCGCTCGCGGACGGCCGGCGGAATATCCGGCATGTCCGAGATGCCTTCGGCCAGCGCGCGGAAATAAAGCCCGGTGCCGCCGACGAAAACGACCGGACGGCCCGACAGGACGCCATCGTCGATCAGCTTCGTCACGTCGCGCAGCCAGGCGCCGGTGGAGTAGGCCGTGGAGGGATGCACGTGGCCGTAGAGGAAATGCGGAACGCGCGCCATTTCGGCGGCGCTCGGCCGCGCCGTCAGGACGTCGAGCACCGAATAGCCCTGCATGGAATCGGTGTTGACGATGACTCCGCCATTGCGTTCGGCAAGATCGAGCGCCAGCGCAGACTTGCCGCTTGCGGTCGGCCCGGCTATCAGGATCGCGTTTTTGACGCGGCCCTCGCCCGCCTGTCTGCCGGAATGTTCGATGCCGCTGATCGCCACTTTAGTGTCCCGTCCAGAAGCCCGCGCCGTGCCGGCCTCGCTTGCGAATATGGCCTTGCGGGCCGCCGGCGCAAGCGCCGTTCACTGGCTGGCCGAGGATGTCGCCTGCGATCTCGTTTTGCCGCAGACGCCCGATATCGGCGAAATGACCGCCAATCTGCGCGCCGCGCTGGCGTCGGAACCGGTCGACGTCATCGTCCAGCCCGCCGAGGGCAGGCGCAAGAAGATCCTGCTCGCCGACATGGATTCGACCATGATCGACCAGGAATGCATCGACGAGCTCGCCGACGAGATCGGCGTCAAGGACCATGTGGCGGCGATCACCGCGCGCTCGATGAATGGCGAGATCGCCTTCGAGCCCGCCTTGCGCGAGCGCGTCGCCCTGCTGAGGGGCCTCGACGCCGCCGTGGTCGACCGCATCATCGCCAACCGGCTGACGCTCGCCGCCGGCGGCCGCGCGCTGGTGCAGACGATGCGCGCCCATGGCGCCTGGACGGCGCTGGTCTCCGGCGGCTTCGACGTCTTCACAAGCCGCATCGCCGCCATGCTGGGATTCCAGGAAAACCAGGCGAACCGCCTGATCGAGGACGGCGGGGCATTCACCGGCATGGTGGCAGAGCCGATCCTCGGCCGCGCCGCCAAGGCCGAGGCGCTGCTCGACATCGCGAAGAGGCTCGGATTGACGACAGAGGATGCCATCGCGGTCGGCGACGGCGCCAACGATCTCGATATGATCCGTCTTGCCGGCACCGGCGTCGCGCTCCACGCCAAACCGGCGGTGGCGGAGCAGGCGCGCATCCGCATCGATCACGGGGACCTCACCGCGCTGCTTTATCTCCAGGGCTATCGCCGCGAAGAGTTCGTCGAATGAAGCCGATCCGCACCGAGCGCCTCATCCTGCGCAACTGGGAAGAGCGCGACCGCGAGCTTTTCCACCGCATCAACTCCGACGAACGCGTGATGGAGTTCTTTCCGTTCCGCCGCGACCGCGCCGCGGCGGATGCCAAGATGGACGAGGTCCGCGCCTGGATCGACGAGGACGGCTACGGCTTTGCCGCGGCCGAGATTGCCGCAACCGGCGAATGCATCGGCTTCGTCGGATTGTCCGGAACGGAAGACATCGACGTGCTGGCGCCCGGCACGATCGAGATCGGCTGGCGCCTGGCGCCCGAATTC
>NZ_RZTO01000890.1:0-2393 GCF_003997225.1 Mesorhizobium sp. M2C.T.Ca.TU.002.02.1.1 | reverse complement strand
ACGTGAAGATCTCCGATGCCGAGATCGACTATCTGTGCGCCGCGGCGAGCGAATATTTCGCGGTCGCCGTGAGGCGCTCCGACATCGTTTGGACCTATTCGGCGGTGCGCCCGCTTTATGACGACGGCGCGTCGAAGGCCCAGGAAGCGACGCGCGACTATGTGCTCAAGGCCGATGGCGGGGAGGGCGTTGCTCCGCTCGTCAACGCCTTCGGCGGCAAGATCACGACCTTCCGCCGGCTGGCGGAATCGATGCTGGAGAAGATCGAAGGGTTTCTCGGCAAGCGCGGCAAGCCGTGGACGCATGACGCGCCGCTGCCCGGCGGCGATTTCCCCGCGACCGGTTTCGATGCCCAGGTCGCCAGGCTGAAGAGCGCCTATCCGTTTCTCGACCAGCGGCTGGCGCGCCGGTTGACCCGGCTTTACGGCACGCGCGCGCAAAAGCTGCTCGGGCTCGCCAAGTCGAATGCCGATCTCGGCCGCAATTTCGGCACTGACCTTTTCGAGGCCGAGGTGCGCTACCTGGTCGACAACGAATGGGCGGTCACCGCTGAGGACGTGCTGTGGCGCCGCACCAAGCGTGGCCTGCATTTCAGCCGCGAGCAGGCGGCGGCACTGGAAGAATTCATGCGCGGACTGAGCAACCGTCACGTCGCGGCGGCCGAATGAGGATCGACCGCTGATGCGCAAGGCCTGGGAGGAGGCGTGATGCTGGAACTGAGGAACGTGACGAAGACGGTGGGCGCGCAGGAGCATATCCGCGACGTGTCGCTGACGCTTCGGCACGGCTCGCTGAACGTGCTCCTCGGGCCGACACTCTCCGGCAAGACCAGCCTGATGCGGCTGATGGCGGGCCTCGACGCGCCGACCTCCGGCTCGGTCTGGTTCGACGGCAAGGACGTCACCGGACAGAAGGTGCAGAAGCGCAACGTCGCCATGGTCTACCAGCAGTTCATCAATTACCCGGCGATGACCGTCTACGAAAACATCGCCTCGCCGCTTCGGGTCGCCGGCGTCGAGCAGGCCAAGATCGACAAGGAGGTGCGCAACGCAGCGGCGCTTTTGAAGCTGACGCCTTATCTCGACCGCACGCCGCTCAACCTGTCCGGCGGCCAGCAGCAGCGCACCGCGCTTGCCCGCGCCATCGTCAAGAATGCCAGCCTGGTGCTGCTCGACGAGCCTTTGGCCAATCTCGACTACAAGCTGCGCGAGGAATTGCGCGCCGAGCTGCCGAAGATCTTCGCTGCGGCAGGCACCATCTTCGTCTATGCCACTACGGAGCCGCACGAGGCGCTGCTGCTCGGCGGCAATACGGCCACGCTCTCGGAGGGCCGCGTCACGCAATTCGGTGCGACCGTCGACGTGTTCCGCAAGCCTGTCGACCTGGTGACGGCACGGACCTTCGCCGATCCGCCGCTCAACACCATCGTGCTCTCCAAGAAGGGCGCGGACTTCCTGCTCGAAGGCGGTGTCAAGCTGCCGGTGCCGCCGGAGCTCGCCGGCATTGCCGACGCCAGTTACACGATCGGATTCCAGCCGCATCATTTGTCGCTGGAGCGGCCGAACGCCAGCGCCGTGCCGGTGCGGGCCAAGGTCACCATCACCGAGATCACCGGCTCGGAGAGCTTCGTCCATCTCGATTTCGCCGATGCGCGCTGGGTGATGCTTGCGCATGGCATTCTCGATTTCGAGACGGACGACGAGGTCGAGGTGTTCATCGACCCGCGCCATCTCATGGTTTTCGACCAGAACGGCCGCGCCGTGACGGCGTCGAAGCTCGCGGCCTAAGGAGCAAGCGATGGCGCGCATCGAGGTCAACCATATCCGCCACTCCTACCTGCCCAACCCGCGGAAGGATTCGGATTTCGCGCTGAAGGAAGTGCATCACACCTTCGAGGATGGCGGCGCCTATGCGCTGCTCGGGCCCTCGGGCTGCGGCAAGACCACCTTGCTCAACATCATTTCGGGCCTGCTGCATCCCTCGCATGGCCGGTTGCTGTTCAACGGCCGGGACGTGACCAATCTGTCGACGCAGGAGCGCAACATCGCGCAGGTGTTCCAGTTCCCGGTCATCTACGACACCATGACCGTATACGACAATCTGGCCTTCCCGCTGCGCAACCGTCGCGTGCCCGAGGCCGATGTCGACCGCAAGGTGCGCGAGACGCTCGACATGATCGATCTCGCCTCGCTGGCGAAGAAGAAGGCGCGCGGGCTCACCGCCGACCAGAAGCAGAAGATCTCGCTTGGGCGCGGACTGGTGCGTTCGGACGTCAACGCCATCCTGTTCGACGAGCCGCTGACGGTGATCGACCCGCATATGAAATGGGTGCTGCGCTCGCAGTTGAAGCAACTGCACCGCCGCTTCGGTTACACCATGGTCTATGTCACGCA
>NZ_RZTO01000088.1:0-12376 GCF_003997225.1 Mesorhizobium sp. M2C.T.Ca.TU.002.02.1.1 | reverse complement strand
GCGTAGACCCGAGGATCCATTCCGTTACCTTGACCGTAGAGCGCAGCGGAGCAGAATTCTGGACCGCCGCAACGCCTCAACGTCACGGAATGGATTCTATGGTCTGCGCGCGTCGCTTCGCTCCTTGCTCCGCCATAGAATGACGAAATCGCGAGCGTTTCGGCTAACCACGAAGGTCGGGAGACGCTTTACACCAACGAACCGATCGCCGACTTCGGAGATTGGCCGAAGCGCCCCGAGCTTCGTCATCCACGGGCGGAGCGACGCGAAGCGTCGCGCAGACCCGAGGATCCATGCCATGACCTCGCGCGAAGGGTAGAGGCGGTGCAGAACGGAGATCGTTCTGAACCGCTGCAACGCTCGTGGGTAACGGCATGGATCCTCGGGCCTGCGCCGCGTCGCTTCGCTCCTTGCTTCGCCCGTGGATGACGAACCCGTGAAGGCTGCGGCCCGGCCTCAAAATTTCTACCACGAATTGCATCCGGCTGGTATGGTCCGCCGATTGCAGACCAAAACCGGACATCCCATGCTTGCCAGACCCGACGCCTATCGCTGCATCGAATGCGGGCTGCCCTACCGGGCCCCGGATTTCAACTACTATCACGGGATGCTCGAGGAAGGCCCCGCTTACTGGACAGATCGCGGCCTGTTGTGCTCGCCGCAATGCTCGCTCGCACACCACAAGAAGCGCAGGGCCGAAGGCACGTTGCCGCAGGAGCCGGCGCCCGATCCGTTCGAGGTCCCGTCGCTGTTCAGGCGCTGATCGATCCCTCAGCGTATGCTGCGGCCCACCGCCTGCAGCGCCAGGAAGGCTTCGTAACGCTTGTCGTGCCACGCCCGCATGTCGCCCGCCGCGGGTGTGAAAACGTCACCAAGCCGGGACATGGCAGGCATGGCGGTCGAAAGGTCCACATACCGGCCGGCCGCGACCGCTCCGAGCATCGCGGCGCCCAGCAGCACCGGCTCCGGCGATTGCGACGCGGCGACCGCCAGGCCGGCGGCGTCGGCAAGCAGCTGACGCACCAGCGGCGACTGCCCGGCGCCGCCGCTGATGACGATGGTGTCGACGGCAAGGCCGGATGACGCCATCGCCGCCACGATCTGACGCACGCCATAGCCGAGGCCGCAAAGGCCGGCGACATAAAGGCCGACGAGACTTTCGACGGAACGGTCGGTGCCGAGCCCGGCGATCAGGCCGCGCGCATCGGGATCCGCCAAAGGCGAGCGATTGCCGAGGAATTCGGGCACGACCTGGATGCTTCCAGCAAGCGTGGCGGCGGCCGACAGGTCGGTTGAGGCCGCCATGGCGGCCGCGGCCAGCCAATCGACCAGCGATTTGCCTTCGGCCATGGCGCGCGCGGAAGCCTCGGCTGCGGCCGGGTGGAAATGCACCAGGAGATCAATGGCCGCTCCGGCCGCCGACTGGCCGCCCTCGCTCAGCCAGAACCCGGGCACCATGGCGGAATAATAGGGTCCCCACACGCCCGGCACGAAGGCCGGGTCTTGGCTGCTCGCCATGGTGCAGGCCGAGGTGCCGAGCACATAGGCCATGCGCGACGAGATGCTGCCGACATTACCGGCGGCGCCCACGGTGCCGACGCCGCCTGCATGGGCGTCGATCAGCCCGGCGGCGACGACTGTGCCCGCGACCAGCCCCAATTCAGCGGCCGCCGCTTCCGTCAGGCCGGCGCCCAGCGCGGTGCCGGGATCGACCACATCGGTGCCGATGCGGGCAAATCCTTCGTCGGCAAGCTCGCCGAGCCCGGCAGAATAAAAATAGCTGTCGTCCCAGCGCCGCTCATGGCCGAGATAGGTCCATTTGCAGGCAAGCGTGCAGACCGAACGGGCAAGGCTGCCCGTGGCACGCCACGTGAGATAGTCGGCGAGGTCGAAAAAATGCCTCGCCCCGGCGAAGGTCTCGGGCAGGTTCTCCTTCAGCCACAAAAGCTTCGGCGTCTCCATCTCCGGCGAGATGACGCCGCCGACATAGTCGAGGACGGGATGCTTAAGGGCATTGATGCGCCTGGTCTGGTCGAGGGCGCGGTGGTCCATCCAGACGATGATGTTCCTGTCGCTGTCTCCCGAGCGGCCGACCGGCAATGGCTCGCCATCGTTACCGACCACCACCAGCGAACATGTCGCGTCGAAGCCGATGCCGACGATGTCCCGGGGATCGACGCCCGCCTTCCCGACCGCCTCGCGCACGCTGGCGCAGACCGCCTGCCAGATGTCGCGGCTCGACTGCTCGGCGATCTCGCCCGGCTCGACGAAGAGGGCGATGTCGCGCTTGGCGGAAGCAAGCATCTCGCCGCGCTCGTCAAAGAGGCCGGCGCGCGCGCTGCCGGTGCCGACATCGATGCCGAGGAAGTGGGAAGGCATGGGGAAACCTCAGAGGTAGGGCAGTAGGGCAGTAGGGCAGTAGGGCAGTAGGGCAGTAGGAGATTGTCAGTCGTGAGCGGTCGGTCGCAAGGGCGATAGTGCTTCACATACTGCCTTACTGCCCTACTCCCTTCCTTCATCACAGGTCGTTGCTCTGCGGCAGGATCACCAGATCTCGAATGGTGACGTTCCTCGGCCGCGTCAGCATGAACAGGACGGCGTCCGCGACCTCGGTGGGTTGCATCAGTCCGCCGGCCGCCAGCTCGTCCTCGAGCTTCTGCTTTGGCCAGTCGCTGATCAGCGCCGTCACCACTGGCCCCGGCGCCACGGCGCCGACGCGAAGGCCGTGCTTGGCGACCTGCCGGCGCAGCGTATGGACGAAGGCCTGTATGGCATGTTTCGAGGCCGTGTAGACCGGCTCCCAGACGACGGGCACGAGGCCGGCGATGGAACTGGTGACGATGATGTCGCCGGTCTTGCGCCCGACCATATGCGGCAGCACCGCGTGCACCGAGCGGAACACCGAGTTGATGTTGAGGTTCAGCATGCGGTCCCAGGCATCCGGATCGCCGTTGAGGATCTCGCCACCGACATAGGAGCCGGCATTGGCGTGGAAGATGTCGAGCTGACCGGTCTTGTCGAGGATGCCGGGCAGCATGGTCGCGACGCTGGCGGGGCTGGTGAGGTCGACCACCAGCGGGATCGCGCCGTCGCCGAGCTCGGCGACGACCTCCTTGAGCCTGTCCTCGGCGCGGTCGACCAGCACGACGCGGGCACCGGCCGTGAGCATCGCCCTGGCGCATTCGAGGCCGATGCCCGATGCCGCGCCGGTGACCGCGGCGACTTTTCCCGAAAGATCGTGAGCCATGTGTACCCTTCTCGTTTGAACGGTTCAGGCGCGGCCGTGCGAAGCACGGGAACGGCGCGCCAGGGAGTCGACGATCACGGCGATGGCGAGAACGGCACCGGTGATCATGTAGCGAAGCGACGAGGACAGATCGAGCAGCGTCAGGCCGCTGGCGATCGACTGGATGACGATGATGCCGAGCAGCGCGGAATAGGCGCTGCCGCGACCGCCGAACAGGCTGGTGCCGCCGATGACCGCGGCCGCGATGGCGTTCAGGTTCACGTCGCCGGTGCCGGCCTGCTGGCTGGCGGAAGCGAGCCGCGCGGCCGCCAACACGCCGCCGAGCGCGGCGAAGAGCGAGCACAGCGCGAAAGCGCTGAGATAGATGGCGCGCACCTTGATGCCGGCGCGCCGCGCCGCCTCGCGGTTGCCGCCGACGGCGGTCATCGAACGCCCCCATTTGGTGCGGGTCAGCGCATAGTTCATGGCCACGACGAGGCCGACGAACAGGCCGAACATCCACGGGATGCCGCGCGACTGGTTGAGGTAGGCGACGATCAGCTCGAGCCCGATGGTTATGACGGCGACGCGCAGGACGAGCCCGGCTACGGACGGCGTCGACAGATTGGCCGCGCGGCGGCGTGCGACGGTGCGCAGCCCGCTGACCAGCATCGCCAAACCCGGGATCGCGGCCAGCGTGTGCGAGACCCATTTCGGCATCACCATCAGCTGGCCGAAATCGACCAATGCGGAGCCATAGGGCAGGTTGATCGAGCCGGTGGAGCCGAGGATGTAGAGCTGCATGCCCAGCACCGCGAGCAGGCCGGCCAGCGTCGAGACAAAGCTCGGCATGCCGAGGCGGTTGAACAGCAAGGCATAGAGCGAGCCGATCAGGGCGCCGAAGACCAGCGCGGCCAAGATGGCGAGCGCGACCGGCCAGCCCTGGTTGACCCAGAGCGTGCCGACCATCGCCGAGGCGAAGCCGCTGATCGAGCCGACCGAGAGGTCGATCTCGCCGACCATCAGCACGCAGACGATGCCGAGCGCGATGACGCCGACGGTCGAGCAGTCGAACAGGAGATTGACCAGGTTGCTGCTGGAGACGAAGACCGGGTTGAGGCTGGTGAAGACGGTCCAGATGACGACGAGGCCGACGATGACCGGCAGCGAGCCGAGATCACCGCTGCGCACGCGGTCGAGGAAGGCGCTGACCGCGCCGCCGATGCCGGCTTCATGCTTCACCCGGGCATCGGCGCGGTCGAGCGCCAGCGGGGCCGAATTGCCTTGCTCCGTCATGGACGCTGCTCCCTCGCCTGCGCGCTGTGATCGCGTTCTGCCCGCAGCCGCTCGGCGCGACGCGACACCGCGTTGTTGGAAGCGCCGGTGATGGCGCTCACCAGGTCCTGGTTCGAAGCGTCGGGCTCGAAGACGCCGTTGTTGCGCCCGAGCCTCAGCACCACGATGCGGTCGGCGACGGCGCGGACATCCTCCATGTTGTGGCTGATCATCACGACGCCGAGGCCGCGCGCGCGGACGCGGTCGATCAGGTTGAGCACCTCCGCCGTCTGGGCGACGCCGAGCGCGGCGGTCGGCTCGTCGAGCAGGATGAGTTTCGGCTCGAGCAGCAGCGAGCGCGCGATGGCGACCGTCTGGCGCTGGCCGCCTGACAGCGAGGCGACCGCCTCGCGCACGCTCGGGATGCGCGCCGACAATTCGTTGAGCAGCGTCCAGGCGCGCATCTCCATCGCCACCTCGTCCAGCCGCAGCGGGCTGAGCTCGTTGCCGAGGAAGATGTTGGCGACGACGTCGAGGTTCTCGCAAAGCGCGAGGTCCTGGAACACCGTGGCGATGCCGAGCGTCAGCGCCGCGCGCGGGTCGGGCAGCGTGACCGGCCTGCCGCGGAAATTGATCGTTCCCGAGCTCGGCTGGTGCACGCCGGCCAGGATCTTGACCAGCGTCGACTTGCCGGCGCCGTTGTCGCCGACAAGTGCTACGACCTCGCCGGCATGGACGTCGAAGTCGATATCGGTCAGCGCCGAAACCGCGCCGAAATTCTTCGATATGCCGCGCAGGCTGAGCACCAGCTCGCCGACGGAAGCCGACCTTTCAAAACTCTCGCTCATGCGCCGCCTTTCCTGACTTCGTTCCTTGGACATCCGGCCGCCGAGGGGCGGCCGGATGCCAACTGATCAGTTGGTGATGCCGAGCTTCTTGCAGCCCTCGGCATAGCGGTCGACGCAGAGCTCGGCGGCCGTGTTGATCTTCTTGTCGATGATCTCGGCCTTGAGGTTCTCCTGCGTCACGACAGCCGGGGTGAAGAGCTGCGAGGGCGTGTCGTACAGCGTCATCTCGGCCTTCGGCGTCTCGCCCGACAACAGCTTGACGGCAACGTTGGCCGCAGCGGCCGCGACGATCTCGCTCGGCTTGGAGATGGTGTTGTACTGGTCGCCGGCGATGATCAGCTGCAGGGCCGCAATCGTCGCGTCGTTGCCGGTCACCGGCGGAACCGGATCGACGCCGGCCGCCTTGAAGGCCGCGATCGCGCCGCCGCCGGTGCCGTCATTGGCGGCGACGACGCCGAGGATCTTGGCGCCGAAGCGGGTGATCTGGCCGCTCGCCCATTGCTGGGCCTTTGGTGGCGCCCATTCCGGCGTGTCGAACTCGGCCAGGATCGGGTAGCCGCTGTTGTCGAGGCCCTCATGGATGCCCTTCTTGATCAGGCCCGCGGCCGCGTCGGTCGGCGAGCCGTTGATCTGCAGCAGGCCGCCGCCGGCCGGATCGACCTTGAGGGCCTTGAGGTGCTCGACCAGCGAGTCGGCGATCGCCTTGCCGATGCCTTCATTGTTGAAGGACACGTAGAAATCGGCGGGGGCCGTCGGGATCGGCCGGTCATAGGCGATGACCTTGACGCCCTGGCTCTGCGCCAGCTTGACCAGCGAGGCGGCGGCGGTCGAATCGACCGGATCGAGCACGATCGCCTTGGCGCCCTGCGAGATCACCGAATTGAACTGCTGCTGCTGGCGCGCCGCGTCGGCATCGGCGTTCTGGTAGATCACCTTGCAGCCCGGGCAGAGCTTCTTCATCTCGGCGACGAAGCCGGGATAATCGTGCTGCTCGTAGCGGGTCGATGCCTGGTCGGGCATCAGGAAGGCGACCGTGGCGTCGGTGACCGTGTCGGCGAATGCCGCGGTGCCGCCGAGCAGCGAGACCGCGAAAACGGCAGCGATCGTCGACTTCAAGGCAAACGGCGATTTCCAAGCATGTCTGGTCATTCGAATGTCTCCGTTTCGAGGAAATGGTTTCACGAGGACCTGAGCGGTGGACAACGCGCCAGGCCTTGACTGCATGTCGAACTGTTGAAAGGAGTATGACGGCGGTCGGGGATCGCTCGATCCCGATGAACCACGCGGACATCCTCCTGAACGTGCTGGATTTCGGGCAAACGAACCCCAGCACAGGGTGCCCTGCACCCCGCGTCTTTCCTTCCCTGAGTGTTTCTTTGTTTGATGCAATTCCGGACGAAAGGTCTTTGGACCGGAATGCCTTTGGCTCCTCCCGCTTCCTCCCTGTTAGGCGGCAATCTCCGCGTTGATGTTCTCGGCCAGCAAAGCCCTGAAGCGCGAAGGCGACATGCCCTTCTGCGCCAGGAACTGGCGGTTGAAATTCGAGATGTTGTTGTAGCCGGCGGCGTAGCAGATCTCGGTGATCGACATCTGCGCCTCGCTCATCAAGAGCTGGCAGGCGAGGTTGATGCGCAGCCGGTTGACATACTGCACCAGCGCCATTCCGGTGTGGCGGCGGAAGCTGCGCGAGAAGGCGCTCGGGCTGCGCCCGGCGATCTCGGCGAGCGTCCCTTCGCTGAACGGCTCGGTCAGGTGGCCATTGATGTAAGCGAGCGCCTGGTTGATGCCTGCCGACATGAAGCCGGAGGGATCGGGCAGATAGCCGGCGCTGGCCAGCGTGCGGACATCGCCGGCGCGGTTCAAGATATCGAGCACGGCCATGAACAGCGACAGGCGGCGCACGCCCTGCGCCTCGGTCAGCTCCGCTAGCAGGGGCGCCGCGAGCTCGGCCGTCGCCGGCGAGAACAGCGCGCCGCGGCGGCTGGTTTCGAGGATGCCGGCGCAGGCGGCAAGTTCGGGCAAGGCGGCGGACGCATCGGCGATGAACTCTTCCGAGAACTGGACGACGCGGCCGCGCAGCGGCACGGTCTCGCCCGGCGGCACGTCGCTGACCCAGTTGTGCGGCAGATTGGGCCCGGTGAGCACCAGATTGCCCGGCTCGAACTCACCGATGAAGTCGCCGACGAAATAACGGCCGGTGGTGGCGACGACCAGGTGCAGCTCGTATTCGGGATGGAAGTGCCAGCGGACAGTGCGGAAAGGATAGCCGTGGGCCCAGGCCTTGAACGACTCTCCCTGTCTGATCTGGACGACTTCCAGGTCCGGATTCATCTTCATTTTCCTCCCCGCGCGGGTCCGGTCTTGTGACCGGTTGCTGCGCTTCGTCAGGCGTACAGTGTCTTGCCACTGGCCGCCGTGATTGAAAGCTTAGGCGGCAATTGAAGCCCCTGCCACCACGGCTTGTCCACCCGACCGATACTTTTTTGACGTTTTGGGGCAGACCGAAGCAAGCCGATGTTCCGCAGCAATTCCTTAACCATAGCGGTTCAGGATCGTTCCCTGGTCAGTGGGGACACCCTGATTGAAAAAGCCGGCGCGCCCTCTTCGCCGCCTGGCGCTTCTCGCGGCGGCGGTTGCGCTGGGCACGGCGGCAAAGGCCTCGGATTTCTCCGAGCCGTGGAAGAATGCCGACCGCCCGCTGGTGATCGACGCCTACGAATACAACTCGATCGACTGGCAGCAGCTCGTCACCGACAAGCGCATCGCCGGCTTCATCAACAAGGCCTCCGACGGTCTGCCGCCGCCCTATGTCTGCTTCGGCGCCGAGGCCGACGTCAAACTCTGCAAGGCGCAATGGAAGCGCTATGCGGTGACGCGCGAATTGTTCCAGACGCGCAAGGTGGTGGCCAAGGCGCTCGGCCTCAAATGGGGCGCCTATCACCTGGCCCGGCCCGGCAACCCGGTCGAGCAGGCCAACAACTTCATCGATTTCGCCGAGCCGGCGCCGGATGAGCTGATGGCCCTCGACATCGAAGGCCTCGACCCAACGCAATGGATGTCGCTGGACGACGCCGAGGAATTCGTGCGCCAGGTGCATCGCCGCCTCGGCCGCTTCCCGGTGCTCTATGTCAACGGCAAGACCGCCCAGTACATCGCCGACAACCGCTACCAATATCGGCTGCTGTCGCGGCTGCCGCTCTGGTATGCGCGCTACAAGCCGGACATCGACGTGCATTTCCCGATGGGCAACTGGCAGGGCTACGCGCTGTGGCAATTTTCGGCGCAGGCCAATTGCGGCCATTTCTCCTGCCCCTACCGCGTGCCCGGGACGCCCAACGACATCGATGTCAGCGTCGCGCCGATGAGCGCCGACGAGTTGCGCCGGCAATGGGCCTTCGGCGGACTGCTCGACGTGCCGGCCGATTACCTCGCCTCGATCCCGGTGCCGCTCTCGCGCGAAAAAGCCCTCGCCGGCAAGGTCACCATCACCTAAAGCACGTCGCCTTTTAAAGGATTCGGGATTCCCTGAATGACGGTTTGATGATTCATTGCGGTAGAAGGGAGAAACCGCGATGGGCAAGCCGTTACCGATGGCGTTGCGTAAGCGTGTTGCAGCGTTTGTGGATGAGGGCCACAGCAATCGTGAGGCGTCGCGTCATTTTAGGGTTTCGCCGAAGTTCGTGAACGCCCTGATGAAGCTGCGCGCCGAGAGGGGTTCGCTTGAGCCGCGCCGGCAAGGCCATGGCAGCGGCGGCGGCAAGCTGGCCGCTCACGCCGACTTCGTGCGCCAGCGGATGGCCGAGAATGGCGATCTGACGCTCGACGAGCTGTGCGTGGACCTGGACGAGCGCGGCGTCACGGTGCACCGATCGAACGTGGCTCGTCTGCTTCACCGGCTGGGCCTCAGTCACAAAAAAAGACACTCCGGGCGAGCGAGCACCAGCGTCGCGACATCCGGCAGGCGCGCGAGCATTGGATCGGGCGGCGCAAACCGTTCTTCGACAAGGCCTTGACGCGCCTCGTCTTCATTGACGAGACCTCGACCAATACACGGCTGACCAAGCGAACCGGCTGGGCGCCCAAGAGCGAGCGTTACCGAACATCCGCACCGTTCGGCGGCTGGAAGACGCAGACCTTCATCGCCGGCTTGAGATGCCACGCCATGATCGCGCCTTGGATCGTCGATGCGCCGATGAACAAGGCGCGTTTCGAGCTCTATGTCGAAACCCAGCTTGCCCCCGAACTCAACCCGGGCGACGTCGTCATCCTCGACAATGTCGCCTTCCACAAGAGCGAGCGGGCGGCCGAGCTGGTGCGCCAGCGCGGTGCCTGGCTGCTGCCGCTGCCGGCCTACTCGCCCGATCTCAATCCAATCGAAATGGCCTTCTCGAAACTCAAGGCGCTGCTCAGAAAGAAGGCCGCGCGATCCTTCGACGACATATGCAGCGCACTCAAGGACATATGCGACCTGTTCGACCCGCTACAGTGCAGAAACTTCTTCAAAGCTGCCGGTTATGAGGCCAATTAAACGCGACATGCTTTAGAGCAATTCCAGGAAAAGTGTGAGCGGTTTTCCGTCCGGAATTGCGTAAAAACAAAGAGATAGAGCGGTTAGCCGTTTTCCGTGAAACGGTGAACCGCTCTAAAAATGCTCAGGCTACCAGCTTGAGGCCGACGATGCCGCAGACAATCAGGCCGATACAGGCGAGCCGGACAGCGGTCGCGGGCTCGCCGAGCAGCCAGATGCCGAGCAGTGCCGTGCCGACGGTGCCGATGCCGGTCCACACCGCATAGGCCGTGCCGACGGGCAGCGTCTTCAACGCCAGGCCGAGCAGACCGAGGCTGACGATCATCGAGGCTATGGTGAGAAGGGTCGGCAGCGGTTTGGAGAAGCCGTCGGTGTATTTGAGGCCGATCGCCCAGCCGATCTCGAACAGGCCGGCGAAGAACAGAAAAATCCAGGACATCGAAAACGCTCCGTCAGTCCGGCATCGGTTGCGATGCTCGGTGTGGCGGGTCGTCCCGGCCGGTTTGTCGGGGAAGCGAGGTCGTCCTCGTCTCCTTTATATAGGGTGCTCAGTTTCCCAATCAACAAAACACCGGCAGCATTGTCATGCCGCCGGTACCAAGCTGCATTTGAGCCGTGGGCGACCGAATTCGGCCGCTTACTTTTCCTTGATGCGCATCGCCTTGACCGGCGGCGCCTTAGGAGCCGGGGCCGCGGCGGGCTTCTTGGCATCCTTCTTCGGCTTGCGGGGTTCCTTGCCCGCCTTCATCGCACCTTTTGCCATGATTCGCTCCTCCGGTTTGTGGGCGATCCAAGTGAAACAAGAGAAATGCCGGACTGCAAGAGGCTGGCTATCGCGGACTGGACCGTCCGGCTGGATGTCAACCGATTTCCCGTCGCTATGCCCATTCAACGCGGCGCGGTGGCTTGAACTTCCGATTGCCTGGCGCATTGTCTGTGGAGTTTCATTGTCCC
This sequence comes from Mesorhizobium sp. M2C.T.Ca.TU.002.02.1.1, assembly GCF_003997225.1. Taxonomy (NCBI): domain Bacteria; kingdom Pseudomonadati; phylum Pseudomonadota; class Alphaproteobacteria; order Hyphomicrobiales; family Phyllobacteriaceae; genus Mesorhizobium; species Mesorhizobium sp. M2C.T.Ca.TU.002.02.1.1. The sequence goes on along the minus strand of NZ_RZTO01000088.1, from coordinate 1,545 downwards.
GCCAGGCTGGGGCGCGTCGGGAGATCGGATGGCAGGACATAGCGGATCGAGACGGGTGATCTACGCCGCGCTTGCCGGCAACCTGGCGATCGCGCTCACCAAATTCGCGGCGGCGGCCTTCACCGGTTCGTCCGCCATGCTGTCGGAAGGGGTGCATTCGCTGGTCGACACCGGCAACGGGGCGCTGCTCCTCTACGGCATGCGCCGCGCCGCGCGGCCGCCCGACCGCACGCATCCGCTCGGCCATGGGCGCGAGCTCTATTTCTGGAGCTTCATCGTCGCGCTCCTGGTGTTCGCGCTCGGCGCCGGCGTGTCCTTCTACGAGGGCATCATCCACATCATGGCGCCCGAACCGGTCTTCAACGCCAAGGTCAACTACATCGTGCTTGGCCTCTCCTTCCTCTTCGAGGGCAGCTCATGGCTGGTCGCGCTGAAGGAGTTTCGGCAGCAGAAGGGCAGGCAGGGCTGGTTCCAGGCGGTGCGCCGCAGCAAGGACCCCAGCGTCTACACGGTGCTGTTCGAGGACAGCGCCGCGCTGCTCGGCCTCATCGTCGCCTTCGCCGGCATCCTGTCCGCCGAACTGCTGGAGACCCCCGAGCTCGACGGCGCCGGCTCGATCGGCATTGCGATCATTCTCGGGGCGACCGCGGTCTTCCTGGCGCGCGAAAGCAAGGGGTTGCTGATGGGCGAGCCGGCCTCTCCGGACGTGCAGCGCCAGGTCCTGGCGATCGCCCAGGAGGATCCGGCGGTGCAGCGGGCGAACGGCATATTGAGCGTCCACATCGGTCCCGAGGAGATCGTCGCGGGCTTGAGCATCGAATTCGAGGATCATCTCACCGCGCCCGAGATCGAAGCCTGCGTCGAGCGCCTGGAAGCAAGGCTCAAGAAGGAAATGCCCCAGATATCGAAGCTGTTCGTCAAGCCGCAAGCCACTGGCACATGGGAGCAGCGGCGCAAGGCTATCGCCGAGGCTTCAGACGGGAGTTAGGTTGAACGCAGCGAAGTTTGTAAGGAGGAATGCCGATGAAGATCGACGGCGGATGCCATTGCGGCGCGATCGCCTATGAGGCGGAGGTCGATCCTGAGAAGACCTCGATCTGCCACTGCACGGACTGCCAGCAGCTGACCGGAACGGCCTTCCGCGTCACCGTTCCGGCGCCGGAAAGCGACTACAGGATCACCAAGGGCGCGCCGAAAATCTACATCAAGGTCGTGGCAAGCGGCGCCAAGCGCGCCCAGGCTTTCTGTGCCGACTGCGGCTCGCATCTTTACGCGACGTCGGTTGGCGACGGTCCGAAAGTCTATGGCATCAGGGTCGGCACCGCCCGGCAGCGTCAGGACCTGGTCCCGAGGCAACAGAAATGGCACCGGTCGGCCCTGCGCTGGCTTCCGGAATTCGAAGGCATGGCGACGACGGAGGAGCAGTAGGACTGGATGCCGGGCGGAGCTGTCCTCAGCCGCCTCCCAACGTCGTCATGTATGGACGGCCCCTCTTAGGCAAGAGGCAATTAGCAGATACGGCGCAAGTCTGGAGCGGTCATGTAT
>NZ_RZTO01000889.1:0-2401 GCF_003997225.1 Mesorhizobium sp. M2C.T.Ca.TU.002.02.1.1 | reverse complement strand
CGACGGGGGAGAGGAAGGGCGCCAAGCTTTTTACCGTCAGCGCGCGTCCAGCAAGGCTCCTTTCCTTTCCCTCCGGAGGGGGGAAAGGTGGCGCTGCGAAGCAGCGACGGATTGGGGGAACCACCTGACAATCAAGCCTCGGGCCTGATCAGTCACGCCAGTCAAAGAAGATGTGTGCACAGCGCAACGTGAACGGGGAGAAAGAAGCTAATCTCAAATCTTCGCGTCGTGCGGTAGCGGTGCGGTGGCTTTCTCCAGCCAGGCCAGCGTCTCGCCGTCGACCATCGGGCCGATCTCGGCCAGCACCCGGGCGTGATAGCGGTCGAGCCATTGCAACTCGTCCCGGTGCAGCAGGTCGGTGCGGATCAGCCGCTTGTCGATCGGCGCCAGCGTCAGGGTCTCGAAGCTGTGCATGGCGATGTCGCCGCCCTCGATCTGCTCGGCCGGCGTGACCAGGATCAGGTTCTCGATGCGGATGCCGTAGGCGCCTTCCTTGTAGTAGCCCGGCTCATTGGACAGCATCATGCCGGCCAGCAGTTTTTCGGTGCCGGTGCGGGCGATGCGCTGCGGGCCTTCATGCACGGCAAGGTAGGAGCCGACGCCGTGGCCGGTGCCATGGGCGAAGTCGCAGCCATGCTTCCACAGCGCCATGCGCGCAACGGCGTCGATCTCCGAGCCGCGCGTGCCGGCGGGGAAACGCAGCGTCGAGATGCCGATCATGCCCTTCAGCACCAGCGTGAAGCGCTCGCGCATCTCCTGCGTCGGCTCACCGATCGGCACGGTGCGGGTGATGTCGGTGGTGCCGTCCTGATACTGGCCGCCGGAATCGAGCAGGAACAGCTCGCCGCTCTCGAGCTTGCGGCTGGTGGCGCGCGAGACACGGTAATGCATGATGGCCCCGTTCGGGCCGGCGCCCGAAATCGTGTCGAAGGAGACGTCGCGCAGCGGCATCTGCGTTTCCTCGCCGGTATGGCGGCGCACTTCCTCCAGCTTGGTGACGACGGCGATTTCGTCGAGCGTGCCGGGCTTCTGACGGTCGAGCCAGCACAGCAGCTTGGCGACCGCGGCGCCGTCGCGGCGATGCGCGGCGCGGCTGCCGGCGATCTCGGCCTGGTTCTTGGTCGCGCGGGGAATACGCGCCGGGTCGGCCGCTAAGACGACCTTGCCGCCATTGTCCTCGACCAGCATGCGGAGCTTCTCCGCCGCCAGCACCGGGTCGAGCGCGATCTTGCCGCCGTTCTTGGCGAGATCGGCGATGGCGGCTTCGAATTCGCCTGGATCATGCGGATCGGCAAGCTGGGTAAGATAGGCCGCGACCTGCCGCGAGAATTTGCGCTGGTCCATGAACAGCTGATGCTTGCCGTCGGCGGCGAGGATGGCGAAGCCCAGCGCCAGCGGCGTGTGCGGCACGTCGCCGCCACGGATGTTGAAGGCCCAGGCGATCGAGGAGGGATCGGTCAGCACCGCATGGGTGGCGCCATCCTTTTCGATCGCCCTCGCCAGCCGCGCCAGCTTGTCCTTCGCCAGCTCGCCGGCAAGGTTTTGCGGATGGATCTCGACCGGCGCGCGCGGCGGTTCCGGCTGGTCCGTCCAGATGATGTCGATGGGGTTCTGGTCGAGCGGCACCAGGGTCGCGCCGGATTGCTCGGCCGAGGCCTTCAGCGCCTTGATCTCGCCGATCGTGTGCAGCCATGGATCGAAGCCGAGCCTTGCGCCCTTGCCGAGATTGTCCTTAATCCAGGAGGCCGGCGGATTGTCGATGAGGCTTTCGACGGTGAAGATCGAAAGATCGACCTCATTGCGCACCTGCAGCGTGTAGCGGCCGTCGACGAAGATGAAGGCGCGGTCGCGCAACACGATCGCGACACCGGCCGAACCGGAGAAGCCGGTCAGCCATTTCAGCCGCGCCGAGCGGTCGGCGACATATTCGCCCTGATGCTCGTCCGCGCGGGGGACAAGGAAGCCATCCAGGCCATTCTCGGCCAGCCATTGCCGCAGCAGCGCCGCGCGCGGCTTACCGATGGCCGGATCGCCTGCGGAATCAAAGGTCTGGAACATTTTGGGCTCCCTCGAGTGGCTTGCGGCGACCGTAGCGCATGATCTTGAAAACCGGAATCGATTTCGGCAGGGCCAGACCTGCTGGATGCAAGCCGATCTCAGCGCTTGAGGTGGATGGTCACCCAGCCCTCGCGATGCAAGGTGCGAACGTGGCGGAAGGCTTGGCCGACATAGGCCGAGATCACCGCATCGCGCTGCCGGTCGAGGATGCCGGAGAGCACCAGCGAGCCGCCGAGCCTGACGTGTTTGGCCATTTCGGGCGCGAGCCGCATCAGCGGCCGGGCCAGGATGTTGGCGACGACGAGGTCGAAAGGCGCGCGCCTGGCGAAGATCGGATGATGGA
>NZ_RZTO01000888.1:0-2401 GCF_003997225.1 Mesorhizobium sp. M2C.T.Ca.TU.002.02.1.1 | reverse complement strand
ATGACCGCCAGACGGAAGCGCTGGGCGCCATCTTCACCGGCGCCGCGGGTGGTCCGATGGCTGCCTTCGCGCCGATGATCGGCACCAACCTCGGAGCGAAGAAGGTGCCGATCGACTACCGGGTCGATGGCAAGAAGCGGTCGGCGGCGATTGAGGGCGTGGCGCGGCTGGCGGTCGAACCGCTGCCGACCATGCGCGAGGACGGCGAGATGTGGGTGGCCTCCGGGCATCCCGTCAATCCGGACTGGTTGGGTATGGCGATGGGGGCGGAAGGCAGCACCTTCAGCGATCACGGCATGAGTTGGGACAATTCCCGCCGCAACGGGCATTACGCGCCGATCAACTGGTCCGGCCAGCAATAGCGCTTGCCCCCGCAAAAGTCGGAACGGGCTTGCCGATGCTGACGCTGCAGCGAAACATCATCCTTGCGCTGCTGATCGCCGCGGCGGCGGCGGCGTGGGCCTTGCTCGTCCGGCAGCAGACCGGCATGGACGCCGGCATGCGCATGGTCTCGCCCACCATGGGCATGACGGCCGCGCTGTTTCTTGCCGTCTGGTTGATCATGATGATTGCCATGATGTTTCCGGCGGCCGCGCCCATGATCCTGACCTTTCACCAGGTCCAGAGCGGCAAACGGGGCCGCGGCCAGGCCTTTGTCTCGACCTGGGTGTTCGTGGCCGGCTACATGCTGGTTTGGACGGCGACGGGCGTTCTCGCCTTTGCCGCCGCGGCGGGCGCGGAGATGCTTGCCGGGTATGTGGGACTGTCCGCGGCGACGGCCGCGCGCATCGGCGGCGCGCTGCTGATGGCAGCCGGCGCCTATCAGCTCTCGCCATTGAAAGACCTGTGTCTCGCCAAATGCCGCACGCCGATCGGCTTCATCCTGACCTCATGGCGCGATGGTCAGTCGGGCGCGGTGCGCATGGGCCTGCAGCATGGGCTCTTTTGCCTGGGCTGCTGCTGGCTTCTGTTTCTGGCGCTTTTCCCGCTCGGGATCATGAACATCGCCGCAATGGCGGTGGTCACGCTGCTGGTCTTTGCGGAGAAGACTTTTCCCCATGGAGAGCTGATCGCGAAGGTGTCGGGCGTCGCTCTGCTTCTTTACGGCGCGGCGGTGCTGGTCTTTCCGCAAGCGCTGCCGACCTTCCAGCCGATGGACACGATGATGATGAATTGACCGGAAAGGCGGCTCCGGGGCGGGAGGATAGGGCGCAGCCTACCCACGAGGGAGATCAGCCGCTGCGTCCGCTTTCGCCAAGCTCCACCACCTATCTCTGCCCCAGCCGCGCGCTCTCGATGGCAATCCCCAGCAACGCCTGCCTGGCCAGCGCCTCCGACAGGTCCGGCCGCTTGCGTGTCTGCAGCACCGCCGTCTGCAGCCGACCGAGCGCGCGGCCGAGCGCCTCGACAGTCCAGCGCTCCAGCGTCTTCTCCACCAGCTTGCGGCGCGAGAAGAAGACCGGCGGGCGGGCGCTGGCGACGACCGTGGCGGCGTTGCGGCCGCCGCTCTCCATCTGGCCGCGCATCACCTGGATCGCCTGCAGCTGGCGCATCGCCGAGGACAGCACCAGGAAGGGATGACCGCCGGACTGGCAGTGGCGGTTGAAAGCGATGTCGAAATCGCCGACCTTGCCGTCCAGCATGGCGTCGACCGCGGCGTCGAAGGAAGCGCCGGAGACATCGCCGGACAGCGCGTTGACGTCGTCGACGTCGATTTCCTTCTTGCCGTGCGCATAGAGCACCAGCTTCTCGATCTCGCCGCGCGAGGCGAGACGATCGCCGCCGAGATTGCGGCGCAGCGCCTGGCGGGCGTCCAGCGTCATCGACATGCCGGCCTTGCGCAATTCGTCGTCGATCACCGTATCGAGGTCGCGGGCTTCATCCGCATAGCAGGGCAAGGCGACGGCGTTGCCGGCGGCCTCGACGACGGCTCTGAGGCCCGTGCCCTTCTTCAGGTCGCCCGCCTCGATGAGGATGATGGCGTCGCGGGCAGGCTCGGCGGTCAGCGCCTTGATGTCGTCGGCCAGCGCCTTCTGGCCGCTGGCGTTGCGCACCCAAAGCAGCCGCCGGTCGGAAAACATCGGCACGGTGCGCGCCTCGTCGAGCAGCCGGCCCGCGTCGCGGTCGACTTCGGCGCCGTCGAGCTTGACCACCGAGAAGGGGTCGTCGAGCGGCAGCCCGGTTTTCGCGGCGAAGGCTTTCGCCCGCTCGGCGACAAGGCCGCGGTCGGGACCGTAGAGCAGGACGATCCCCATGGAGGGATCGGGCCTCGCCAGCCACGAATCGACCTCGTATCCTTTCTTCTGTGCCATGCGAGGGGAGTTAGCATGGCGTGGGGGCGGAGTGAACGGTGAAGCGGCGCCAGCGTCTCTTCCTTCTCCCCTTGTGGGAGAAGGAAGAG
>NZ_RZTO01000887.1:0-2402 GCF_003997225.1 Mesorhizobium sp. M2C.T.Ca.TU.002.02.1.1 | reverse complement strand
CGACAGGGTCGTGGTGAATTCGGCGGAACTAAGCTTCAGCGCCAGCGCGTCGGACGCTCTTGGCGGTGCGGCCTTCTCGGTGGATTTTGCCGGCGCAGCCGCCTCGGTGGATTTCGGGGCCGTGGCCGAGCCAGTGAATTTTGCGACCTTCGTCTGGGACATTCTGCCATGCGCCTCCCGCCCGCCATGGCCGGCCGTCCTCGCCTTGACATCGACCGGCCACACCCCTGCTGCTTCAACGTGCGGCCGGCCAGAATGTTCCCGCCTTTTCAGGCGGATAGGTCAGGATGCAAGCGGGGGAAGACCGCCATTCGCGCGCCGCGGAAAGGGCAGCACGTCGGCGATCGGCTTGGCGTGCTGGGCCGCCGCCACAGCCTCGATCACAAGGTCGAGCGCCGCAAGCGCCGCGCGGCTCGTTTCATCATCGCCACGCAGATAGTGGCATGCCCGGTCGAGATGCAGGTGGGCGGCGGCAAAGTCGCTTTTCATTAGCTTCTCCTTATTGCCCCGCCTTGGCGGCCAACATCGTCGAGTCGCTTTACCGGGAAGCAAAGATCGGCGGCGGCATTTGATTAGAATTGTAGGGGTGCGAGCAATCTCCCCCCTCGAGGGGGAGATGTCGCCAAAGGCGACAGAGGGAGGTCGTCTCACGTCGAGCACCGGCCCTCTCTTTGCAGAGTTGGTGAAATGCGTAAGATGTCGGCGCTTCACGCGCAACGACCCCCTCTGGCCGCTTCGCGGCCATCTCCCCCTCAAGGGGGGAGATTGGCCCACGTGCAACCGATCCTCTGGCCAAACCGTTTGTGCCGATGCGAGGAATGAGGGGTGCATAATTTGTCAAACATGCTCAATCGGCGGCGGTCGCTGTGGATCCGGGTCGCGCTTGGTGTTGCGGCGCTTGCCTTGATGCCCGCTGTCGCCTTCGCCGCCGAGAAGACCGGCATGTCTTCGGAGGGCATTTTCGTCGCCGAGCTCATCTTGCTTCTGGTCATCGGCCGCGGCATCGGCGAGGTGCTGGAGACGCTTGGCCAGCCGGCGGTGATGGGTCAGTTGATCGGCGGCATCCTGCTCGGGCCTTCGCTGCTCGGCTGGGTCTGGCCGGCTGCCGAGCGGCTGATCTTTGCCGACGACCCTTCGCAGAAATCGATGATCAACGCCATCGCCCAGCTCGGCGTCTTGATGCTGCTGTTGCTCACTGGCATGGAGACGGATCTGCGGCTCGTCCGCCGCGTCGGCCGCGCCTGCTTTTCCATCTCGGCCGCCGGCGTGGCCGTGCCCTTCGCGCTCGGCTTCGTCGCCGCCCAGTTCATGCCGGCCACGCTGCTTGCCGCCGGCAGCGAACGCATCGTCGCCGGGCTGTTCCTCGGCACCGCGCTCTCCATCTCTTCGGTCAAGATCGTCGCCATGGTGGTGCGCGACATGAACTTCATGCGTCGCGATCTCGGTCAGGTCATCGTCTCCTCGGCCATCATCGAGGACACGATCGGCTGGGTGATCATCGCCATCACCATCGGCATCGCCACCAGGGGGCAGATCGAGCTCGGCAGCCTGGCCTTCACCATTGCCGGCGTCGCCCTCTTCATGGCGTTTTCCTTCACGCTCGGACGCCGCATCGTCTTTGACGCCATCCGCTGGACCAACGACACCTTCCGCTCCGAATATGCGGTGGTCACCGTCATCCTCGCCATCATGGGCGTGATGGCCTTGATCACCGACCTGATCGGCGTCCACACCGTGCTCGGCGCCTTCGTCGCCGGCATATTGGTGGGCGAGTCGCCGATCCTGTCGCGCCACATCGAGGGGCAGTTGCGCGGCATCATCACCGCGCTTTTCATGCCGGTGTTCTTCGGCGTCGCCGGCCTGTCGGCCGACCTCACCGTGCTGGTCGATCCGCAGCTGGCATTGCTCACCGTGGCTCTGGTGGTGATCGCCTCGATCGGCAAGTTCGGCGGCGCCTTCATCGGCGCCGAGGTCGCCGGCATGAGCCGTGCCGAAGGCATTGCGGTGGGCTGCGGCATGAATGCGCGGGGTTCGACAGAGGTCATCGTCGCCTCGATCGGCCTGACGATGGGCGTGCTGTCGCACAACCTCTTCACCATGATCCTCACCATGGCCGTCATCACCACCTTGGCCATGCCGCCGACACTGCGCTGGGCGCTGCGCCGCCTGCCGATCGGCGAGAAGGAGAAGAAGCGGCTGGAGCGTGAGGAGATCGACCAGCGCGGCTTCGTCGCCAATCTGGAGCGGCTGTTGGTGGTGGTCGACGAGGGCGTCGTCGGCCGCTTCGCCGCCTATCTCGCCGGCGTCATCGGCGCCGGCAAGCCGACGACCGTGCTGCATTCCAGCGGCGAGATCGATGCCGAACCGACCGAAGGCCTGCATCTGGAGGAAATCGAGAAAGG
>NZ_RZTO01000886.1:0-2407 GCF_003997225.1 Mesorhizobium sp. M2C.T.Ca.TU.002.02.1.1 | reverse complement strand
GGTGTTTGGCGACGCCCTTGTTGTGCTTGCCCTTTTCGCGGCCGGATGCAGGACTTTGGCTTTCCACCTCGCGCGCCAGCGGGTCGTCGGAAATGGCAAGCTCCATCTCGCGCAGCCGCTTGATCTCGTCGCGGATGCGCGCCGCCTTCTCGAAGTCGAGATTGGCGGCGGCATCGCGCATCTGCTTGTCCAGCGCCTCGAGATGGGTCTTCAGATTGTTGCCGATCATCGCGCCGGCATCGTCGGTGAACTGCGAGATGTCGGCGCGGACATGGTCCTTCTCGTAGACCGAGTCGAGAATGTCGGCGATGCGCGACTTGACCGATTCCGGCGTGATGCCGTTGGCGGCGTTCCACTCCATCTGCTTCTCGCGGCGGCGGTTGGTCTCAGCCATCGCCCGCTCCATCGAGCCGGTGATCTGGTCGGCATAGAGGATGACCTTGCCGTCGACGTTTCGCGCGGCGCGGCCGATGGTCTGGATCAGTGAGGTCTCCGAGCGCAGGAACCCTTCCTTGTCGGCATCGAGGATGGCGACGAAGCCGCATTCGGGAATGTCGAGGCCCTCGCGCAAGAGGTTGATGCCGACCAGCACGTCGAAGGCGCCGAGGCGCAGGTCGCGCAGGATCTCGATGCGCTCCAGCGTGTCGATGTCGGAATGCATGTAGCGGACGCGGATGCCGTTCTCGTGCAGGTATTCGGTCAGGTCCTCGGCCATGCGCTTGGTCAGCACGGTGACCAGCGTGCGGTAGCCGGCCCGGGTGGTGTCGCGGATCTCGCCGACGACGTCGTCGACCTGGCTCTTGGCCGGACGCACCTCGACCGGCGGGTCGATCAGGCCGGTCGGGGATGACCTGCTCGGCGAAGACACCGCCGGACTGCTCCAGTTCCCAGCCGCCCGGCGTCGCCGAGACCGCGACGGAGAGCGGGCGCATGGCGTCCCATTCCTCGAAGCGCAGCGGCCGGTTGTCCATGCAGGAGGGCAGGCGGAAGCCGTACTCGGCCAGCGTCGCCTTGCGGCGGAAGTCGCCGCGATACATACCGCCGATCTGCGGCACGGTCACGTGGCTTTCGTCGATGAAGATCAGCGCGTTGTCCGGCACATATTCGAACAAGGTCGGCGGCGGCTCGCCCGGCTGGCGGCCCGTGAGATAGCGCGAATAGTTCTCGATGCCGGCGCAGGAACCGGTCGCCTCCAGCATCTCCAGGTCGAAGCGCGTGCGCTGTTCCAGCCGCTGCGCCTCCAGCAAGCGTCCAGCCTTTTCAAGCTCTTGCAGGCGATGCTTGAGTTCTTCCTTGATCGACTTAATGGCCTGATTCAAGGTCGGGCGCGGCGTCACATAGTGCGAGTTGGCGTAGATCTTGACGCTCTTCAGCTCGCCGGTCTTCTGCCCGGTCAGCGGATCGAATTCTGTGATGGACTCGATCTCGTCGCCGAACATCGAGATGCGCCAGGCGCGATCCTCGAGGTGGGCCGGAAAGATCTCGATCGTGTCGCCGCGCACGCGGAACGAGCCGCGCACGAAGTTGACGTCCTGGCGCTTGTATTGCTGGGCGACGAGGTCGGCGAGCAGCGAGCGCTGGTCGAGCCGGTCGCCGACCTGCATCTGGAAGGTCATCGCCGTATAGGTCTCGACCGAGCCGATACCGTAGATGCAGGAGACCGAAGCGACGATGATGACGTCGTCGCGCTCCAGCAGCGAACGCGTCGCCGAGTGGCGCATGCGGTCGATCTGCTCGTTGATCGAGGATTCCTTCTCGATATAGGTGTCGGTGCGCGGGACGTAGGCTTCCGGCTGGTAGTAGTCGTAATAGGAGACGAAATACTCGACCGCGTTCTCCGGGAAGAACTTCTTGAACTCGGCGTAGAGCTGCGCGGCCAACGTCTTGTTGGGCGCCAGGATCAGGGCAGGGCGCTGCGTCTCCTCGATCACCTTGGCCATGGTGAAGGTCTTGCCCGAGCCGGTGACGCCGAGCAGCACCTGGGTGCGGTCGTTCTGCTCGACGCCTTCGACGAGGTCCTTGATGGCGGTCGGCTGGTCGCCGGCCGGTTCGAAATCCGACACCATCTTGATGGCGATACCACCTTCCGATTTTTCCGGTCGGGCCGGACGGTGCGGCGTCCAGAGCTGGCCGTCCTTGTGCAGCGGATTACCGGATTCGATCAGCGCCGACAGCGCCGCGACGGTCGCGGTGACGCCGCTCGAGGAAACCTGTTCGGCGTCCTCCAGGCTGATGTCGAGACCGGCCACCGGGTTGAGGCCGGCGGCCGCGCGCTCCTTGGCCGAAGCGGCGCCGCCCATCGAGGTGCCGCGCGCGGTGCGGCCCGGCGCCGACGAGCGTTCGGGGATCTTCTTCGGGGCTTTCGCCTTCGGCTGCTTTTCCGCCTCGCGCTCGATCTGCCCGGCCC
>NZ_RZTO01000885.1:0-2409 GCF_003997225.1 Mesorhizobium sp. M2C.T.Ca.TU.002.02.1.1 | reverse complement strand
ACGCAGGCCCGCCTTGGCGGCCGGGCCACCTTCCGCCACGCTCATCACCACCACCATGCCGTTCGACTCGGCCGAGAAGGCGCCGAGCCAAGGGCGCGGCGCCGTCGCGGTCTGGCCGCGCTTGATGAGATCGTCGAGGATCGGCGTCAAAAGGTCGATGGGCACGACCATATTGATGTCGGCGACCTCGCCGGCCCGGCTCATCTGCAGGCGCAGCGAACCGACACCGAGCAGCTTGCCGTCGCCGTCGAACAGCGCGGCGCCGCCCCAGGACGGATGCGCCGGCGCCGTAAAGATCGCCTCGTCGATCAGATATTCCCAGTAGCCGGCGAATTCCTGCTTGGTGACGATATGCGCATCGACCTGCTGGCCGATGCCGTCGGCGAGCGTCACGGCATCGCCGATATTGGCCTTCCTGGCGTTGCCGAACTGGACGGGCGGCAGGCCGAGCGGCGCCAGCGCCTGGACGAGGCCGAAACCGGTCTCCTGGTCGTAGGCCAGCGCGTGGGCCGCGACCACGCGGCCGTCCTGGTCGGTCAGCCACACTTCCTCGGCCTCGGTGATGAGGTAGCCTATCGTGAGCACCAGCCCATTGTCGCGGATCACCACGCCGCTGCCTTCGCGGCGCGTGCCCAGCGCGTTGGCGGTGAAAGCGTCGTCCGGCACCGTGGCGCGCACGGCAACGACAGAGCGCGAAATTTTCCCGATGGTCATCGATCCATCCTGCATTGCGGGTCTTTTTCTATAGGTATGGCCAAAGGAGCGTGGTGCAAGGGCGGATTTCTCTCTTGCTCCCTTGTGGGAGAAGGGAAAGGCACTGGCACAAACACTAAGTTCAACGAAGATTGAACTTTTTTCTTTGACGCGCGCGCAACCGCACCTAAGTCTATCGCCATCAGCAGACGTCGCAGCCCCCTGAACCCACAAGCCGAACCCACAAGGCCTCCGCACATGGACGAATATATCCCGCCGAAAGTCTGGACCTGGAACAAGCCGAATGGCGGTGAGTTCGCTTCGATCAACCGGCCGATCGCGGGCCCGACGCATGAGAAGGAATTGCCGGTCGGCAAGCACCCGCTGCAGCTCTACTCGCTGGCCACGCCCAACGGTCAGAAAGTGACGATCATGCTGGAGGAGCTTCTGGCGCTCGGCCACAAGGGCGCCGAATACGACGCCTGGCTGATCAAGATCGGCGACGGCGACCAGTTCGGCAGCGGATTCGTCGAGGTCAACCCGAACTCGAAGATCCCGGCGCTGATGGACCGCAGCGAGCCGAAGCCGGTGCGCGTGTTCGAGTCCGGCTCGATCCTCACCTATCTCGCCGAAAAATTCGGCGCGTTCCTGCCGACCGAGCGCGCGGCGCGCGCGGAAACATTTTCCTGGCTGTTCTGGCAGATGGGTTCCGCACCCTATCTCGGCGGCGGCTTCGGCCATTTCTACGCCTATGCGCCGCACAAGATCGAATATGCGATCGACCGCTTCGCCATGGAGACCAAGCGGCAGATGGACGTGCTCGACCGCAGGCTGGCGGAGAGCGAATATCTCGCAGGCCCCGATTACACCATCGCCGACATTGCGGTTTGGCCATGGTACGGCGGGCTCGCCAAGGGCCGCAGCTACAACAACGCCGCGGAGTTCCTGTCCGTGCACGAGTACAAGAACGTCCAGCGCTGGGCCGACGCGATCGATGCGCGGCCGGCGGTGAGCCGCGGGCGCATGGTCAACCGCATGTCCGGCGATCCGGCCTTCCAGCTGCGCGAGCGCCACGACGCCAGCGACTTCGAGACGAAGACGCAGGACAAGCTGGAGGCGGCGGAGTGAGGGTAATCTCCCCATCAAGGGGGGAGATTAGCTACCTCCCATAAGTATACGTCACCGTCGCCTGGCCGAGCGCGGAACTCTTGGCGGCGACCGAGACCATGTCCGGCAGCGGATTGCCCGGCGTGCGCAGCGTCTTTTCGCCCAGCGCATAGAGCGTGAAGACATAGTGATGGTCGCCGCTGCCGGGCGGCGGGCACGGGCCGAAATAGCCGACGCGGCCGACGTCGCCTTTACCCAGTACCGAGCCCTTGGGCATGCGCTTGCCACCCTGCGCGCCGGCGCCCTCGCGCAGTCCCTTGGCGCTCGCCGGGATGTTCCAGGCCAGCCAGTGCCAGAACCCTTTGCCGCCATTGGCGTCGGTGTCGAACATGGTCAGCGCATAGCTCTTCGTGCCGGCCGGCGGATCCTTCCAGGCAAGCGCGATCGAGACGCTCTGTCCGCCGCAGCCGGCCTTGTCGCCGAGATATTTCGCATCCCATTTGCCGTCGGAGACCGACGGGCTGGATATTTCGAACGCCTGCGCCTGGGTGGCCAAGGCGACCAGGGCAAGCATGGTGAAGCTGACGCGCAAGGTCATTTGATCCTCCC